>DATFXE010000110.1:0-6509 GCA_035258585.1 Roseiflexaceae bacterium
TCTTGGTACGCGAGGAACACCTCGAACGGGCACTCTCCGCGCTTGGAGCGCTCGCCGCCCAAACTTGACGCGCTCGTAACCGATATCACTTCTTACTGCCAGGAGTTATGCAGTGGTGGGGTTTGGGGAGGCCGGGTGCCCTCTGGGCGTCTCCCCAAGATCTTCTTTTTCTGGCTGACTACGGCGGCTCTGCCGCCGTAGTCAGCCAGAAAACAAGATTCTTGGAGGGCTTGCAGCCCTCGGGTACCCTCTGGGTGACCTCCCTGCTTTACGCGACCGCGCAAGTCCTGTGACTGCCAAGCCAGCAAGAACGCCAAGAAATAGACAACTTGGCGTTCTTGGCGTCTTGGCGGTAAAGCTTTGCCGTGTCCGGCTCAGCGCCCCGTGAATGGCATAAACGTTCGCTCCGGTGGCGTTCCCGCCAGCTCTCGATAAACCAGATATGAGCCGCGGATTAGCGCCGGCGTGCCGTTTAGATCGTAGCATGCGCCGCCAGGACAAGCGCCTGTGCTGAAGGGAATCTGTACAACACCCCAGCGCTGGGCGTTGGCGCCACTGGCCGGCGGGAAATCCTCGTATTTGAACCAGAAGACGCTGGCGATCTCCGGCTGGCCGCTCACCAGCGTGCGCTGCGCCAGCGATTCGTACACATCGCGCATGAACGCGCTCTGCCCGGCCGCCGTCTGTGGCGGCGTGGGTCCCTTCGGGCCATCCACATCGAACCCGACGTTGTAACCAACTTCCGTCACCCAGAACTGTTGGCTCGGATCGACCGTATCGAGCACAGCGCGCATCCGTGCCAGGCCACGATCGACTAGGGCATCGTTTGGCGATAGGCGAATCTCCTGCGGGTAGGGGTGATAGGCGATCCCATCCACCGGGTAGACACCGTGCGCTGTCTTGAATGCGCCAAACGAGTTTGGATCAGCATAGATCGCGCTCAGGTACTGCGCGTCGGTCATCACGATCTTGCTCTCATTGGCCGGGTCGCTCGAGCCACGCGGGTGGATGCCGCCGAGGATGATCTTGGTCTCTGGGGCGCAGCCGTGATTCTCGTTGACGGGATCGATGTTTTTACAGAAGCGGTAGAACTTCGTCAGTAGCCGCCCGCTGATCTCTGGCGCGATCGCGTCGCCCACTGGCCCATTCTGCACATAGCGCGGCAGCCGATTCTCCTCGTTCAACACCTCGTAGCCCGCGACCTTGCTGCCGTAGCGATCGGCGATCCGCAGCGCGCGTGTAAGCCAGGCATGCATGTAGCGGTTCACGCCGCCGCCAAACCGCGAGGTCTCGGCGATGCTGCTGTTGAGCTCGTGCGCGTCGGTGCCTTGGAGCAGATCGAAGCTCAGTAGCGCCAGAATCTTCAAGTTATGCCGCGGCGCCACCTCGTTGATAAAATAATCGTTCTTGGCGATCTCTGCGTCGATCGCGGCCGACTGATCGACCGTTACATCGGCCAGCGGAACAACAATATGAAAATCCAGCCGCACCCAGCTTACGCCCATCCGAGCCAGCGTCGCGCCCATGGTGTCCTGGAACGCATAGTTGGGCTGGCCTGGAAAGTCCGGGTTGGTGCCGAAATCGTACCACGGGTCGCGGATCACCATGCCCATAAAATCCGGGTTGCTCACGCCCGGCTGGGCCGTGGGCGATACAGGCGCCTCCTGGCTGCGCGGCGCGGCGCCCACAGGCAGCGCGGCCGTCAAAAACACAAGCAGTATGATAAATGCGGAAACGCGCGGCATAATTCTATGTCCTCTCCCGATGTTCATTGCAAGCGGCTGTAGCCTTATTGATCCGTACATAGACACGGAATATTCTTTCTGGGGAGGTCTGGAGGGGCCCGGGTACCCTCTGGGTGCCCCCTCCAGACCTCCCCAGAGGTGGGGGTTCGCGGGCGGCTTCGCCGCCCGCGAACCCCCACCAAATATGCCAAATCAATGCACATATCAGTAACCTTTGTGCATGATGTGCCGTGCTAGTATAGGGTTGCTACACAGGCTCGTGAATGAGATCGGGCTGATATAGATGGCGAAAACATTACAGAGTCATAGTCTGCGTCCAAACTTACTTCGCACGCCGTTGCTCGTCGAGCCAGACGCGCCATTCCTGATCGAGCTCATGCAGGCTCTTGCCGTAGACGCCGGTGTAATCGGCCGAGCCGGGGCGGTGGCCGCGGCTGCTGCGGTAGAGCGCGTCGAAGCGCTCGCGCCCATCGCGCATCAGAAACGCGACGAATGAAGCCCAGCCGGTGTAGGCCGAGTTGCGTGTCGCCGTACGGCAGTCGGCCTCCAGGCTGACGTCGAGCGGCAGCAGCCGGCCTTCGGCCAGCGCCTGCTCGGCCGCGCTCTGCCAGCTTGGCCGCCCCTGCGTGTCGAGCGCGTCCTGGCTGCTGGCCCAGGTGGCCTGGCCTTCTAGCAAAATCAGATCGGATTTCTGATGCGCCGCCCAGCCGTAGTAGTCGTGCTGGAGTTCATGGGCCAGCTCATGCGCAACAACCGCCAGCACGCGCTCCTGGGGTGTATCCGGCGCGTAGTATAGTCGGATGATCCGCTGGTGCGAGAGGGTCAGCCCGCGTAGGGCGCAGGGGCCGCGCTGGGCCGGCTCAAAGCTCAACGCCACACGGCCGAGCAGCCGTGCTTGTATGTGCTCGCCCACCCGATCGATCGCTTGCTCGAATTGCGGCGCGAGATCGAGCAGCGCTGTGATCGTGAGCCCACCCTCGATCTGGTAGAGATCCAGGCGTGCGGTGCTCGTTATGAGCCGGCCTTCCAGCACCGGCGCCGGAGTGCCTACGGACGGGCCTCGCGCCGCCAGAGCGGTTGGCGCTGCGCCAGGCGGGCGTGGAGCTTCCACAGTAGGTCGCGCCTGAACGGTGGGAACAGCTGTTGCCATCTGGGCGATCGCCGCACTCGCGGTCGGCGCGCTCGTCGGCGCCAGGCTCGGGCGAAGCGCGCCCGCTGTCGGAGAGCGCGGGGATGCTGGCATATCAGGCACAGACGCGCAGGCTGCCAGCAATACGAGTGCTATGAAGCTATGAAAGCGGCGTAGAAATCCCCATTCTCTGATCCCCAATCTAAAACCCATCAGTCGTCAGCTTCTTTTTCGGAGTCCCGCCCGGCGAGCCTGTCGATCCGCCGCCGCAGGCCAAACGCAATACCGAGTGCGACCGAGCTGACGACGATCGCGCAGATCAGCCCGAGCACCGGGCCGAGCGAAAGGCGCGGCTGATCGTCGGCGCGATTGTTCGTGCTGGTGGCGCGTGGCTCGATCACCGAGGATGGGGATGCAGACGCGGCGAACCACAGCTCGAACTCCCGTGCCGGCCCAGCTTGCTGATCGCCCCTCACATGCGCCGAAGCGAAAGCTGGCATGTCGAACAGTGACATGAGCACTGCCAGAGCTAGCACAGCAGCCGCTAGATGGGCTAATTTCAAGGTTAAAATGAAATTATTCATGCTTCCTTTACTTTTGTGTCATCTTCGCGTCATGGACCGCGCTAGGTCGTTAAGCTGCTCCAAGGCTATTATAGCCTGACAGGAGTTACGCGGTGGAGGGGTTTGGGGAGGCCGGGTGCCCTCTGGGCGCCTCCCCAAAATCTTCTTTTTTCTGGCTCACTACGGCGGCTCCGCCGCTGTAGTGAGCCAGAAAAAAGATACTTGGAGGGCTTGCAGCCCTCGGGTACCCTCTGGGTGACCTCCCCGCAATGGACGACCGCGCAAGTCCTGTAACCTGACAAGTTCCTGAGAAATTGCTGAGACGATGTGCGGTGGCGGTCCATTCCAGGGGTCTCGCTCGGCCAGTCCGATCCGCCCGCGCCATTCGTCGAGGGCAGCAACGTTGGCGATGGCGTGCGCGGCGGCCCAACCAATATCTCCGGCGCCATCAACAGCGTCGGCCAGTAGATCACTCCGCAGGACACGCAGGGCTGCACCAACCTGCCGAACTTCTGGACGCCGAACTGCTAAGTGGAGCGAATCGCAAATCCGTTCCGTCTTGGCAGGACGATAGACGATGGACGATAGACGATATTGTCGCCGTCCATCGTCTATCGTCCATTGTCAAAGGCCGTTACAACGTTCAAACGTTCGAACGTTGTAACGGGTCTACGGCTCCAACACAATCTTCCCGAACTGCTCGCCCGCCTCCAGGATGCGCTGCGCCTCGGCCCCCTCGCGCAGTGGCAGCACGCGATCCACCACCGCGCGCAGCCGCCGGCTGAAGACTAGCCTCATCACCTCGGCGAACTCGGCGTAGTTCGCCATGGTCGACCCGATCAGACTGGGCTGATTCCAGAACAGCAGGTTCAGATCGGTCTCGGCAAAGCGGCCGGTTGTCGCGCCGTAGATCACCAGCCGGCCGCCCTTGCGCAGCGCGCGCACGCTGCCTTTCCAGGTCGCCGGCCCGACGTTCTCCAGCACCACGTCGACGCCGCGCTTGTTCGTGCGCTGCCAGATCTCTTTCGAGAAGTCGGTCTGCCTGTAGTTGATCGTCTCGTCGGCCCCCAGCTCGCGGGCGCGCTGCTCCTTCTCCGCAGTGCTGGTGACCGCGTAGACATATGCGCCGGCCAGCTTGGCGATCTGGATCGCCGCGGTCGCGACGCCACCGCCCGCTCCCAGGATCAGCACTCGCTCGCCGGCACGCAGCCGCGCCTGGCTGATCAGCGCGCGCCACGCCGTCTGGAACGCCAGTGGCACGGTTGCCGCTTCGGAGAACGGAAAATCGTCGGGGATGGCATACAGGTTGGTCGCCGGGGCAACGGCATATTCAGCCATGCCGCCAGGTGTGTGCTCGCCCATAATATTGAAGCGCACACATAGGCACTGCTCGCCCGCCACACAGAACTCGCAGCGCCCACAGCTGAACGCGGGGTTGATCACCACCCGCCGCCCGATCCACGATTGATCCACCTCATCGCCGGCTGCCACCACCACGCCAGCTACATCCGAGCCGCCGATATGCGGCATGGCCAGCTTCAAACCCGGGATGCCGGCGCGCACCCACAGGTCCAGGTGATTCAGCGCTACAGCTTTCACCTGCACCAGCGCCTCGTGCGGCCCAACCACCGGCTCGGGCACATCGGTATACGTCAGCTGATCCAGGCCGCCATGCTCGTAGAAGACAAGTGCTTTCATCGCCGTGTACTCCCTCTGCAATCTACAATCTGCAATCGCAAAAGCCGGCGCAGCGCGAAAAAACGTAGTACAATACCCGCCACGCGCAGAGTACCCGACCCGATCTATTCTGTCAAAGCATACGGCTGCCCAGGGTGGCTGGAAAGGTCTCGCCGATGAGTATTAACCTGTTCGCCTACCTGGATACGGCGCCGTCGCTCGAAGAGATGCGCAGCACACTCACCCCGCTCGGCCTAGTCTATCGCCACACGCTCCCAGCCGACGATCGGTGGGACTACCCGATGCATGTGTTCGGCCGCGCCGATCTGCGGGTGGTGTATCACGCCGGCGACCCGATACGTCGCGAGGCGCTTGTGGATAGCACCACTGTCGAGGACAGCCATCAGGGCCAGATCGCAGTCCAGATGGTGGTAGCGGCTGTCGTTCGCCATTACGGCGGAACGATCTGCGATCCACGCGAGCTTCAGCGCGGGGCGGTGCTCTAACAAAAAACCGCACCCCCAGCGCCGTTGCCGAAGGTGCGATCGCTCCAGACTGGACCCAACCCTTCTCGCCTCGTCTCTCCTACACTCCTACCCCTATCTGGGCTCGTCCGGGTTCAAGATTTCGATTGCTGCTCACTCGCGCCGTTCGTGGTTTCCTTCAGCAGCGGCTGCTCCTCACCCGCCGCGCTCTGTTCATCGCGCACTGCCTGGCGAAACGAGCGAATCGCCTCGCCGAGCGATTTGCCTACGCCGCCGATCCGCGCCGGGCCGAACAAAACGATCGCGATCGCCAAAATGATCAATAGCTCAGGAACGCCGATATCGCCCATCATATGCCTCTCGCCTGATTCATTCGCATCGCCCGTGTGCTCCACCCGCGCCTACGAGGATACCATGAGCACATAAATCCGAGATGAAGACCAGGTAAGAGGCTCCTAAATCTAACCTTCGATCTGTAACACCTTTACGAAATTAGTTGCGCCGCGGGCGGCGATCGGGTGCCCACCCGCCACCACCACCTGATCGCCCGGCCCAGCGAAGCCGCGCGCCAACAAGATCTCGTTGACCCGCGCACCCAATGCATCCAGCCGATCGATGTAGTCGCACATGATCGGCGTCACGCCCCAAACCAGCGTTAGCGCATTGTAGACGTCGACAGAAGGCGTAAAGGCCAGAATCGGCACCACCGGCCGCAGATTGGCGACCATCAGCGCCGTCTTACCCGACATCGTGAATGGGACGATCGCCTGCACCGGCAGCACCTGCACAATCGCACAGGCCGCCGCGCTGATAGCATCCGAGACGCTGCGGCTCGCCACATTCAGGGTCGGCGTCGCAAGATGCTGGCCGTGCCGCCCGCTGGCCTCGGCTGCCTCGGCGATCCGCGCCA
>DATFXE010000111.1:0-3136 GCA_035258585.1 Roseiflexaceae bacterium
ACATTCGCGATCCGCTCCATGAAGCAGGAGGCGCTAAAGGCCAATCCGCTGCTCCAGGTCCTGCTGCTCCTGGCGCTGGCCTATCTGGGTGGCTTCTGGGCCTGATCTTCGCGCCAGCGCTGACCGCGCTGATCCAGGTGCTGTTTGCGAATATACTTACGAGCACTACAGGCACCCAGCAGCGCCAAAGCGAGCTGGAGCTGTTGGCCGAGCGATTGAAACGGCTCCAGGCATCCCCCGATGCCGAGCGTGTGGAAATCTCCAGCTCTCTGCGACGCAGCAACGATCTGCTGACCCAGGCGCGCGCTCTACTGGACGGCCGCTGGAGCGCCGGTAGAGAATCCGCGAATACACGCGAATAGATGATATTGCTGGCTTACTCAGATGGGAGGTTTGGAGGGCAAAGCCCTCCAAGAAGCATTTGGTCATGAGTCATCCCGTATTTAACACGGTGGCTGCGAGGGCGTGGGAATGCGCCGCAGCGCATTCCCACGCCCTCGCAGCCACAAAATAAAGTGACAGCATGTGGTCAGCAGATTGGAAAACCGCGTTCGCAACGATATGAGACATGCTGCATCACAATGCCATAACATCCGATTGTAAAATTCGGGATGACTCATGAAAGAAACGTCTCGGGGCCTGCGGCCTCCGCACCCCCACCTGGCGAGTTTGCCAGCAGTATCATAGATGCGAATATATTTGACTCATTCACGGATTGTCGGGCGAATACTCTACCGATGCTCTAGAGCATCGATCAGGAAGCCGCTTATCGATCACCCTCAAAGCGACGCGAGGGTACGCGAAGGCATTCTGAAGGGATGCTCTCTTCGCGCTTCTTGGCGTGCCTTCGTGGGTTGGAGTATTCGGGCGGCGCTCTAGTGCAAAATCAAGATAGCTTTGTGGGTTTGGCGTAAGGCTCGATCGCATCAGGAACACAAGCCTCTAGCCTCAAGTCCCCAGCCTCTGCCCTGTAAGGGCACTAGAGACGCAGGGCCAGCGCTGCATCTCCATCGAACCCACACGCCGCAAAAAAAGCGCGCGCTGCGGCATCCTCCACTGGAAAGGCGACCTGGAGCAGCTTACAGGCTCGCGCCCGCGCTAGGTTTGCCGTTGCCTTGAGCAGCGCCCGCCCCACAGCCTGGCGTCGCAGCGCGGGCGCGACTACCAGATCGTCGAGTGTGGCGTGCCAGCCGCGCGGCGCCTGATGGAGGCTAAGCAGCGCCACACCGGCGACCCTGGCGTCAATCTCAGCCAGCAGCACCGGCCGATCGGGATCGTGCAGTCGATCGTAAAAGAGCGCCTCGGCGGCCATGTAGGCGTCGCTGTCGGGCGGCAAGTCGCCCAGCAGCAGCGCCAGCGCGGCTGGTGCGTCGGGCTGGCTGGCGTAGCGCATGGCGATTGTGCCATCTGATGTGCGAGCGACATGTGGCCCGGCGGCCGGGCGTGCCTCGCGTCGCCAGCGGTCGATGGCCTGAAGATGGGTGGGAAAGGCCATCGGCGTTGGCAGCGCGTCGGGCGCGAACAGGCCGGCTTCAGTCGCGTCGTCGGATGCCGCCAACTCGCCGCCGGTCGCCGTCGCCGTATAGATGATCAGTAGCCCAGTGCGCTGCCCCTGGCCATACGAGTACACCCCGAGCAGGTGATCGACACGCACGAGCAGGCCGGTCTCCTCGTGGCACTCGCGGATCGCGGCGTCCTCCGCGCTCTCACCCAGTTCCATGAAGCCGGCCGGCAAAGCCCAGCAGCCAGCGCGCGGCTCGTAGCGCCTGCGCACCAGCACGACCTTGCCCTCCAGCGCCACCACGACGCCGACGGCCGGCACCGGGTTGCGGTAGAAGATAAAGTCGCATGTCGGGCAGACCTCGCGGTCGCGGTCGTCGACCAGGCGCCGCTCCATGAGCGTGCCGCAGCGCGGGCAGTAGACGGGTTGAGACATGACGCACCTGTTCTCAGAGACAAGAGACGCGAGACATGAGACAGGAGATCAGAGATCTCCTGTCTCATGTCTCGTGTCTAGATCGCTTTCTGGCGCTCGCGCACCGTCTCTAGCCGGCCCAGGTGGCAGGCTTCGCTCAGGCTGACCAGGTAGGGTAGATCCTCGCCATACTCGATCACGCTGATGCTGGCGTTGGTGACCCAGATGCGGTTGATCCGATCCATGTTCATGCCCAGCGCGTCGGCGACCAGGATCTTGACGACCACGTCGTGGGTCGAGATCAGCACGTTGCGGCTGTGGTACTCCTGGCACAGCCGCTCCTTGAAATCGAGCACGCGCTTGAGGATATTGCTGAAGCTTTCTCCGTTGGGCATCTGCGTGCGAGTTGGGTGATTGCGCCACTCGCGCAGCCCCTCGTCATAGCGGGCGATCACCTCGTCGGCCATCAGGCCCTCCCAGTCGCCATGGCCGATCTCGAGCAGCGCCGAAGCCTGCTCGAATGGCACAGCCGGGTGATGGCGGGCGATCGCCTCGGCGGTCTTGGCGGCGCGCGCGAGCGGGCTGGTGAAGATCGCATCGAGCGGCTCGCGCTGCAATCTGCCGGCCAGCGCCTCGGCCTGGCGCGCGCCGAGTTCGGACAGCGGCGCGTCCTGCTGGCCCTGGTAGCGGCCGATCCGGTTCCATTCACTCTCGCCGTGGCGAACGATAATCAGTCGCATAGTATTCTCACTTCCGGCGCTGGGCCGGCATCGGCATAGCTTGCCCTATCTCAGAAGAGCGGCAGCGCTCGGCGAACTGCGTGCCACGGCGGTGGAGCACCGCGGCATTATAGCCGAAATTACGTCGTTTACCGTTGGTGGCGATGACAATGGATCATCGTTGTCGGGGCGAAGTATTTGCTCTCAGCAGCAATGCACGCTGCTCGATAGGTGCAAATGCTTCGCCCCGACGATCGGCATTGAGATGCGATGGCACGACGTAGCATTTCGTGGATGGCGCTTTACAAACGGTGTGTTCTTGCTCTACAATTTCCAGCGAGCCCAACGAGAGATAGACGCGGACGATACAGCCGAGACTTCCGATCGCGCTGGGCGATTTTCGTGAGCAAACCTACTACGCTGTCAGTCTGTTCGACGTGGTGCTGAGCCTGTACGCGATTCCGCTCAATCACCCTGCTTTTGAGCCGCTGCGCAAGGCGCT
>DATFXE010000112.1:0-14085 GCA_035258585.1 Roseiflexaceae bacterium
TTCTCAGTTTACAGGACTTACGCCGTGGGGGTTCGGGGCGGTGCAACCGCCCCCGCGATCTCCCCTTTTTGGCCGGTCTCGGCCACATTCGTGGCCGAGACCGGCCAAAAAGAGGCGATTTTGGAGGGACTGCGTCCCTCCAAACTTCCCCGCAATGCACGACGGCGTAAGTCCTGTCGGTTTACAGTTGTTGGCAGCACTGGTGCTGGTACGTACAGCTCGCTCGTCCTACAATCGACGCTACGTAGCAACGCAAATCGTGAAAGGACAACTCAGATGAATGCGGCAAGCACGGGCGCCACGCCAGCAGCTAAAGTGGTCAACGATCGGCGTGAGATCTTCGGCTGGATGATGTATGATTGGGCGAACTCCGCCTTTAGCACCACGGTTGTCGCCGCGCTATTGGGTCCATATCTGACGGCGCTGGCGCAAGCCGCCGTCGGCGATAACGGCGTGGTGCTGAGCCTGGGGCCGCTCGGATATGTGACCGCCAAGTCGTTGTTTCCTTACGCTACCTCGCTCTCGGTGTTCCTTCAGGTCTTCCTGCTGCCAATCCTGGGCGCGATCGCCGATTATTCCAATCTCAAGAAACGGCTGATGATCTTGTTCTGTTATATCGGTGTCGTCGCGACCTGCCTGTTCTTCTTTGTGACGAGCGACCTCTACTTGTTCGGCGCGCTGCTGTTTGTGATCGCCAACCTGAGCTTTGGCGCGTCGATCGTGCTCTACAACGCCTTCTTGCCGGATATTTGCACCGAGGACCAGACCGATAGAGTCTCCAGCCAGGGCTTCGCACTTGGTTACCTCGGCGGCGGTTTGCTGCTGGGTGCGAATCTGGCGCTGGTGGTGTTCGCTCCCCGCCTCGGGCTCTCCACCAGCCTGGCGGTGCGGCTATCGCTGCTGTCGGCGGGCATCTGGTGGGGCGCCTTCGCGCTTGTGACCTTTGCGCGACTTCGGACACGCGCGGCTGCTCGCGCCCTGCCAGAGGACAGGAGCTATTTGACGATCGGCTTCTCCGAGCTCGGCGAGACGTTTCGCGAGCTGCGGCGCCTGCCGAACACATTGCGCTATCTGATCGGCTATCTCTTCTACAACGACGGCATCCAGACGGTGCTTGGCCTGGCGTCGGTGTTTCTGGCGCAGGAGCTGTTTGTCGCCCAAGGGAGGAGCAATGACGAAGCGCAGTCGTTTCTGCTGGGCATCGTCCTGATGGTCCAGTTTGTCGCCTTTGCCGGCGCGTTGCTCTTCGCGCGGATCTCGGCGGCGGTTGGCACGAAGAACGCGATCCTGATCTCGCTGGTGCTGTGGTCGGGGGTGGTGATCTACGCCTATGGCTTTTTAGCGACCACAACTCAGGCCTGGGTCATGAGCGCTGTGATCGCACTGGTGTTGGGCGGCTCGCAGGCGCTCTCGCGCTCGCTGTTCTCACGCATGATCCCGGCCGGGCGCGAGGCATCCTTCTTTGGGCTGTACGAGATATCCGAGCGCGGCACCTCCTGGATGGGCCCGCTGATCTTTGGTGTGGTGGTCGGCGCGACTGGCTCGTACCGCCAGGCGATCCTGGCGCTGATCGTGCTGTTCATTGTGGGCATCATCATCCTGGCGCTGACAAATACCGACCAGGCGATTCACGACGCCGGCAACGCCACGCCCGAGGAGGCGGCTGGTGGGGATGGCGATGTGGACGCTTTGCCGGCGTAGAAAGGAGTACCTGATGAATTTCACCGAACATTACGACATGTTCCTCTCCGAGGAGCACGAGCTGCTGCGCAAGACCGTGCGCGACTTCGCCGAGAAGGAGGTCGCGCCGCATATCCGCGAGTGGGATCGCAGCGGCGCGCAGGCCGACCAGGGGCCGGAGACGCGCACGTACATCCGGCCGCTGCTCAAGCGCATGGGCGAGCTGGGGCTGCTGGGCATCTGCATCCCGGCCAAGTACGGCGGCGCCGGGATGGACTACCTGGCGCTGGCGGTGGTCTGCGAGGAGCTGGAGCGGGTGGACAGCGCGCTGCGGGTGGTGATGAGCGTTCACACCGGCCTGAACTCGCTGTCGCTCTTGCAGTGGGGCAGCGAGGAGCAGAAGCAGAAATATCTCGAGCCGCAGGCCAGCGGCGCCAAGTTCGCCGCCTACTGCCTGACCGAGCCGAACAGCGGCACCGACGCCGGCGCGATGCAGGCCACCGCCCGGCGCGACGGCGACTCCTACATTCTGAACGGCGAGAAGACCTGGATCAGCTTGGCCGACATCGCCGATAACTTCCTGGTCTTCGCCAAGACCGACCCAGCCAAGGGCAACCGCGGCATCTCCTGCTTCATCGTCGAGCGCGCCTTCGCCGGCGTCAGCAGCCACCCGATCCACGGCAAGCTGGGTGTGCGCGCCGGCAACACCGGCTCGGTCGTGTTCCAGGATGTGCGTGTGCCGGCTGCCAACCGGCTGGGCGAAGAGGGCGAGGGCTTCAAGATCGCCATGGCCGCGCTGGACAATGGCCGCTACACGGTTGCCGCCGGCGCCACCGGCCTGATCCAGGCCAGCCTGGAGGCCAGCGTCAAGTACGCCCAGGAGCGCCAGACATTCGGCGTGCCGATCGCCGATCACCAGCTGGTCAAGCGCATGATCAGCCATATGGTCCGCAAGCTCGACACCAGCCGGCTGCTGGTGTACAAGGCCGGCTGGATGAAGAATAAAGGGCGCCGCAATACCCGCGAGACCACGCTAGCCAAATGGCACGCCACCGTCAGCAGCTTCGAGGCTGCCGACGACGCCATCCAAGTCCATGGCGCCTACGGCTACTCGGATGAGTACCCGGTCGAGCGCTATTTGCGCAACGCCCGCGGCGCGATCATCTACGAGGGTACGCGCGAGCTGCAAGAGCTGCTCCAGGCCGATTTCGCCTTTGGCTTCCGCGAGAACAAGCCGTTGCGCAACGAGTTGCCGGCATATAGCGTGGAAGAGTGGGAGTAGCCATTGGTATAACGCTATGTGTCATGTTATAATGCGCTGCGTTATAGACCGTACAGCTAGGAGAGTGTTATGCATATCGTCGTCTGTATGAAGCAGGTCCCGCGCGATAACTCGGTCAAAATCAACCCCGACCTGAGCATCAACGCCGAGGGGATCGAGCAGATCATGAACCTGTTCGACGAGTACGCCGTCGAGGAGGGATTGCAGTGGAATGAGAAGCTGGGCGGCAAGGTTACGGTGCTGTCGCTTGGGCCAGAGGAGTGGAAGGAGCAGATCCGCCGCGCCCTGGCTATGGGTGCCACCGACGCGCTGCTACTGAGCGATCCGTCGTTCGCCGGCCTGGATGTGCTAGGCGCCGCCCGTGCCGTGGCCGCAGCGATCAACAAGCTCGGCGATGTCGACCTGGTCTTGGCCGGCCGCAACTCGACCGACGACGAGAGCGGCGCGTTTGGCCCGGCGCTCGCGCGCATGCTCGGCTGGCCGCAGCTGACCTATGTCGGCAAGATCGCCGAGCTAGACGAGGGCAGCAAGCGGATCGTCGCCGAGCGCCACCTGGAGGAGCAGATCGAGACGGTCGAGTCGCGCCTGCCGGCGGTGGTCACCGTTGTAAAAGACATCAACGAGCCGCGCTACCCCTCGCTCCTGCGTATCAAGCGGGTCGCCAAGGTCGAGATACCGATCTGGAGCGCCGCCGACCTGGGCTTGAGCGCCCAGGCGCCCGCCGCCAGCATCGCCGCGCGAGTCCCGCCGCCGCCGCGCGCCAAGGGTGAGATCATCCAGGGCGCCGATGCGGCCGAGAAGGTTCGCACACTGGTGGATAAGCTGATGGAGAGCCAGGTGATCTAGTAGGCTGGAAGCAGTAGGCGCTAAGCAGTCGTCTGCCTACTGCCTACTGCCTACTGCTTACTGCTTACTGCCTACGGAGGATACGGATGCCAAACGAAATCTGGGTGCTGATCGAAAAAGCCCGCCACAGCGATAACATCGCCGCGATCTCGCGCGAGCTGCTGGGCAAGGGCCGCCAGCTGGCCGATGCGGCCGGCACGCAGCTGGCCGCGCTCGTGCTTGGCTCGGGCATGGGCGCCCTGGCCGAGCGCGCCTTCGCCTACGGCGCCGATAAGGCCTATGTGGTGGACGATGCGGCGCTAGCGCAGTACACCACCGATGGGTTCGTCGGCGCGGCGGCTGCCCTGGCCAAGAAATATCAGCCGGCGCTGATTCTGAGTGGCGCCAGCTTTCAGATGCGCGATTTCAGCGCCGCGCTCGCCGCCGAGCTGGGCGTGGGCCTGGCGATCGACGCGACCAACGTCACGATTGAGGGCGAGCAGATCAGCGCGGTGCGGCCCTCGCACGGCGGCAATGTGATCAATACAATCGCCTTTGGCGCGGCGCGCCCGGCTGTTGTGGCTGCCCGCAAGCAGAGCTGGCCGGAGGCGCAGGAGCAGGCCGGCCGCAGCGGCGAGGTCGTCCAAGAGTCGATGCCTGGTGTGGAAATTCGCACCAAGGTCACGAACGTGAGCCCCAAGCAGGGCGCAGTCAACCTGGCCGATGCGGCGATCATTGTGTCGGGCGGGCGCGGTCTGGGCAGCCCCGAGAACTATTTCAAGCTCATTCCGCCGCTGGCCGAGGCGCTGGGCGGGGCCTACGGCGCCTCACGCGCGATCGTCGACGCCGGCTGGATCCCCTACGAGCACCAGGTCGGCCAGACCGGCAAGACCGTTAGCCCGAAGCTCTACATGGCCGTCGGCATTTCCGGCGCCATCCAGCACCTGGCCGGCATGCGCACCTCGCGCACGATCGTGGCGATCAACAAGGATGCCGATGCGCCGATCTTCCGCGTGGCCTCCTACGGCCTGGTCGGCGATGCCAGCGAGATCGTGCCGCTGCTGACCGAGGAGATCAAGAAACGCGCCGGCCGGTGACGGGGTGACAAGCTGGCGGGGTGACGAGTGAGCGAAATGTGATAGACCGTCACCCCGTCACCCTATCACCCTTCCAAGGGTTTTGAGGCGCTCGATCCCTGCGGGGTCGCTTTCGGCAGGCCAGGGATTTTGTGCAAGCTCGGCTGGATAGGCTTATCATGGCAAAACAGAGCGAGGCGGCTTTTTGATTGTGATTGAACGGTAATCCAACTGCTCGCGCGTCCTGCTATACTCATCCTAATCGTGCTGCCGCGCTCCGTTCGGCGCAGATCAGGTCGAGTATGCCGCCACCCTACCATATCATTGTCGCCGACGACGATGCTGGTATCCGTGCGCTCATCGCCCGCGTGGTTGCGGGCACCTATCCTGGCGTGGTTATTTCAGAGGCGGTGGATGGTGATGAAGCGTTGCGCATCTACAGCCAATATGGTGCCGATCTACTGATCACCAACAATGCGATGCCGCATCTGTCCGGTGAGGACTTGGTCAAAACCTTGCGAGCGCGTCATGTGACCATCCCTATCGTGATGGTATCCGCCCTTCCGAGCCAAGCAGCGGATGCGCTGGCCGCGGGGGTGACGCGTTTCCTGCACAAGCCGTTTATGCTCACTGAGCTGGTGCAGGTACTCACGAGTCTGCTGCCAGCGTAACGTGGTCAATTGGAGCAACCTGCGCGACGGTACGTGGATTGCAATACCCTTTAACATTCTATTAAGTCTGAGCGTATCTTTTCGGCGCGCAGTGGCGTTCTGGTATATCAGACAACGCACGTCTTTGCTGGCCTCGACCGCCCGCCCGCAACAATAATAAGGAAACGACAACGATGCCCGCAGTTGTCTCATCCCCCACCCTGTGCGCCGGCTTCCGGCGCATCTGTTCTTGGTGTCACTGCGACCTTGGCCCGCTTGGGCATCCAAGCCAGCATGACTCATATGGCATCTGTGAACGGTGCCAACATCAGTACTTCGCGCATTTGTACGAAGCTGATCTGCCAGAAAACGCGGCGTCGGAATTGCTATGCGAGCGTGCCATTGGAGAATAGCACGTGTGCAGCCTTCAGATTTGGCAGTCCATCAGGATGTCCCTCCCTCCACCTATTCCAGATCTCCTCTCCCTGGCGTAGAATAGCCGGGTGATTCCTCTTTGCCATATTTGACACTGGCGGGCCTGCTGCTCGTCCTCGGATTGATCACCTTTCCCGCTCATGCACAATCGGCCTGTCGATCCTTTCCTGAGACCGGCCATCAGGTCTGCGGGCGGCTACTGGAATATTGGCAGCAGAACGGCGGTCTGCCGGTCTTCGGCTACCCAATCGGCGACCAGCTTACGCAGGTGATCGAGGGCCGTCAGATTCAGGCCCAGCTGTTCGAGCGCAACCGCCTGGAGCTGCATGCTGAACAGGCGCCGCCCTACGATGTGCTGCTCGGCCGTCTGGGCGCCGACACACTCCAGCACGCCGGCCGCGACTGGAAGAAGTTCCCCAAGGCTGCCGCCTCGGCGCCGCACTACTTTTCACAGACCGGCCATGCGATCGCGCCCGAGTTCTGGGGCTATTGGTCGAGCCATGGCCTGGAGTTCGACGGAAATGCCGGGCCAAGCTTCGACGAGAGCCTGGCGCTGTTTGGTCTGCCGCTCTCCGACGCTGCCATCGAAACGAACCCGACCGACGGGAAGCCGTATCTGACACAGTGGTTCGAGCGCGCCCGCTTCGAGTATCATCCTGAAAATGCCGGCACGCCCTACGCGGTGCTGCTGGGGCTGCTGAGCCAGGAGCAGGCGGAATCTGCGGCTGCACCGGCGCAGGCGGCGTATGCTGCCCAGGTGATCGATCTCGTGAACAAAGAGCGCGCTGCCGCCGGCTGCCCGGCGCTGGTCCCCAACGATACATTGACACAGTTGGCACAGGCGCACAGCCAGGACATGGCCAGCCACGGCTTTTTCGATCACGCCGGCTCGGATGGCCGTACGACCTTCCAGCGTATGCTCGATGCCGGCTACCGCTATGCCCGCGCTGCGGAAAATCTGGCCGCCGGGGTCGATACTCCTGATGCGGCAGTTGCCCTCTGGATGCGCAGCCCTGGACACAGAGCCAACATCCTCTACTGCCAGCTGCGTGAAACCGGGGTTGGCTACATAGTCGATTCCAACGATCCGCTCAACTATGGTGTATACTGGACCGAGGATTTCGGGACGCGCTAGAGCGCTCTCAGCGCAGGAGGTAGCGGTTGGGAGTTGGGGATGATATTTCCGAATAGCCTGCGATCTGCGCTCTGCAAAGGAAGATAATGACGTCGACCGCGTATCTCCTCCCAGGATTGCCATTCGGCGGCTCCGAGATCACGATCGTGCGCTGGCTCAAACGCCCGGGCGAGCGCGTAGCTGTGGGCGAGCCGCTACTGGTGGTCGTGAACGATCGCTTGGAGGCGGCGCTGCCGGCAACACGCAATGGCATCCTCGAGCGTCTTCTTGTAGCCGAGGGAGCGCCACTCGCGGCCGACACGCCCGTAGCCACGATCGCCGCTGAGGTAGCGGCAAACGCCAGCGACACGCCAAAGGCTGTCCGATCATCTGTACCTGCCATCGATCGCGAGACCAGATCCGAGGCGAGAAATGCGGATGTCACTTCACCTGCCTTGCGAGTGACTCCAGTCGCTCGTCGTATCGCGAGCACAACTGAAATTGACATAACGGTGTTACGTGGCAGTGGTGTTTCCGGGCGCATCGTGAAAGCCGATGTTCTGGCTGCCCTGGCCGCCTACCAGCCGCCAACCGAACATCACCCCCTCACCCGCTCGCCCCCTCGCGCTGACGACACGTACGTGATCACGGCGATCGACGTGGAGATGGAGCGCCTCCTCGCTGTTATTGCGCGCCTGGAGCCGGCCTA
Organism: Roseiflexaceae bacterium; assembly: GCA_035258585.1. Classification (GTDB taxonomy): domain Bacteria; phylum Chloroflexota; class Chloroflexia; order Chloroflexales; family Roseiflexaceae; genus DATFXE01. The sequence continues at coordinate 7,772 of DATFXE010000112.1, forward strand.
TGTGCGGCGTGGCCTCGAGCTGAGCCTTGGCGCGTGTGTCGCGCTGGGCGTCCTCGCAGCACTGCCGCGCTACCCGCTGCTGAACAGCTGCTGGAGTGACGATGCGATTGTGATCCGGCGGCGGGTTCATCTCACCGTGGCGCCGGGCAATGGTTTGGCGACCCGCCTGATCTGCGACGCGCAAGATCTGAACTTGCGCGGCCTGGCGCGCGCGCTTGGCATCCGAGCGCCTGTAGCGAGTACGAGCCACGATAGCACATTCGCGATTGCCGATCTGGGCGATCAGGTCTGGGGTGATCCGGCGGCTCTGGCGAGCGGCCGGAGCGCGGCGCTTGGGTTCGGCGCCGTGCGCGCCCGGCCGATAGTAATCGGCGATGGTGGCGGCGATCGGCTGGCGATGCGCCGCGTTGCGCTGATGACGCTGGCCTACGATGCGCGCGCGATCGATCAGCGCTACGCCGATGCATTTCTGCGCGAGCTCAAACGACGACTAGAATCGTTCGATCCCTAGCGCATTTCCAAGGTCTTACTCATCTCTGCACAATTAACTACTGTCTTGATTGGGGAGGTCTGGAGGGGCCCGACGACCCACTGGGCGCCCCCTCCAGACCTCCCCAATGGTGGGGTGTGGGGCGGCCGGGTGCCCACACCCAGAGGGTACCCGGCGTCGCCCCGAACCCCACCAAAAGATAAGCAACCAACGCACAGATCAGTAGGTGTTGGGTATTGGTCTCCGCAAAGTTGCTTACCCCATACCCATCAACCATCACCCGCTGCTGGTGTATAATGAGGCCAGTTTGCTCGTGCGCGGCTCAGGGGCGAGACAGCGAGGTTTCCGGCTCGGCATGCATGTCGAGCCGCCGCGGCGATCACGTACGACGTAGAGCGAAGTACAGATTTGGAGGAGGCAGCAATGTCTGTCAAGAAGGGACGTCGTATTGGAGTGCTGACAAGCGGAGGCGACGCGCCGGGTCTCAACGCCGTGATTCGCGCCGTTGTGAAGACCGCCAATGGTATGGGCTACGAGGTGCTCGGCATCGAGCAGGGCTTCGAAGGACTGATCGGCGAACCGATGTACCGCGTCCTCTCCGGCGCGGATGTGCGCGGGCTGCTTCCAATGGGCGGCACGATTCTGCACACCACTAACAAAGGCCATTTTGGCAGCAAGCGCGTCGCCGGCGCGGAAAATGACCCGTACGCCGAGGCGCTCGAAAACATCAAGAAGCTTGGCCTGAGCGGCCTGATCACGATCGGCGGCGAGGGAACGCAGGGCATCGCGCTTGAGCTGTCGCACATGGGCGCGCCGGTCGTCGGCGTTCCGAAGACTATCGACAACGACCTGGCCGGCACCGATCGCACCTTCGGCTTCGACACCGCACTCCAGGTGGCAACCGACGCGATCGACCGCCTGCATACCACGGCGGCCAGCCATAACCGCGTTATGGTGCTGGAGGTCATGGGCCGGCATGCCGGCTGGATCGCGCTGCACTCCGGCATCGCCGGCGGCACCGATGTGATTCTGATCCCCGAGATCCCCTATGATGCCCAGAAGGTAGCCGACAAGATCATGGAGCGCGAGCGCAGCGGCAGCACGTTCAGCATTGTGGTGGTGGCCGAGGGCGCGATGCCCAAGGGCGGCTCGGCTTTCTACACCGCGCCGGGCCGGCTCGGCGGGGTTGGCTTTACGCTTACCGAGCAGCTCGGCCAGATCACCGGCAAGGATTGCCGCTGCGTGGTGCTTGGCCACCTGCAGCGCGGCGGGCCGCCCACACCCTACGATCGCATTCTGGCGACACGCTATGGCGCCGCAGCGGTGACCGCGCTCAACGATGGGATTACCGGCGAGATGGTCGCACTGCGCGCCCAGGATATCATCACCGTGCCGCTCGAAGAAGCCTGCGGCCATGTCAAGACGGTGCGCCCCCACAGCGACCTGGTGCGAACCGCGCGTGGCCTCGGCGTGGGATTCGGCGACTAGATGGATTGCAGATTGCGGATTGTAGATTGCAGATTATGGTCGGCTACAATCTACAGTCTACAATTTGCAATCTACAATCGGCATGGATCTGCTCTGGCTCGGCTACGATGGCCTCTCGGTGCCCTATGGCGATGTGGTCGCGGTGCTGCTCTATCGCCCGTCGCTCGACGCCCGGATCATGAGGGCGTATGGCCGTGTGCCCACCAATGTGCGCGCGGTGGTCCTGACCAGCGACGGCGCGTTCTGGCCGTCTAGCTGGTCGGCGACGCAGCTGCGTCGGCGCTGGTCCAGCTGGCGCGCCGGTGATTTATACCCCTGAACAGCGCAAATCTGCCCGCACACAGGGCTCCTACGTTCGTGCATATTCGTGCAATTCGCGGGTTCTTGGCCGCTGTTCTGGCGAAACTACTGAACCGTGCCTGGATCGCTTCCATTTTGATCAAGCCGGCCGCTCCCCGATGGCGTAAACTTGAATAGGCAACCAAGGCCACTGCGCTACATATGTTAGCAAACTGTAATTCGGTCCTCTGGTCTCAAATGGTATCTGGGGGTACACTCAATGGCAGCGGTGATATGCCCGATAAGCCGTGAAGTCGACGTGTATGTGGCGATCGGCCGAGGGCGTGAGATGGCGAGCTCGCTCGGCTTCGATGATATCGACCGCACGAGAATTGAGATTGTGATCCTGGAGCTAACCCGTAACATCCTCGTACACGCCGGTGAGGGCGAGCTGCATCTCGAGAAACTTGAAGAGGACGACCGGCATGGCATGGCGGTGGTGGCGCTAGACAATGGCCCCGGCATCGCCGATATCACTCTGGCCATGCTGGATGGCTACAGTACGGCGCGGACGCTTGGGGCGGGCCTGCCGGGCGTGCGCCGTCTGATGGATGATTTCACGATCGAGTCGCGGGTCGGCGCTGGAACTAGCGTGCGAGCGGTGAAATGGCTCGGCAAGCAGCGCCAGACAGGGTATCAGGGAGGGCGCCGATCGTGAGTATCACATGGGGCGCCGTCTGCCGCGCGAAGCAGGGACAGTCTGTTTCCGGCGATGTCTATGTTGTGCGCGAGTACGCCGAGGATCGTGTGCTTGTCAGCGTGATCGATGGTCTCGGCGGCGGAAGTGAAGCCGAGCGGGCCGCATGCCTCGCCGCGCAGACGATCGAGCAATACCCCGATTACCCGCTGCAGGAGCTGATTCGCCGCTCGCATACGGCATTGCACTCCACTCGCGGGGCAGTGATCGGCCTCCTGCGGCTGGAGCTATCCAGCACTCAGGCGACCTATGTCGGCGTCGGCAATATCGGTGTGCAGGTCTATAGTCGCCAGCCGATCAAGCCGATCTCCAAGAATGGCATCCTGGGCTTCCGGCTGCCGACATTGCTTGAGCTGCGCTATGTCTACGATCCTGGCGACATCTTTGTGCTGTACAGCGATGGTGTGTCGAGCAGCTTTGCACAGGATAGCCAGATCGATATCAAGCAGCCGCCGCAGCGTATGGCCGAGCAGATTCTGACCGCCTATGGGAAGCATACCGATGATGCGACTGTGGTCGCGATAAAGACGATGGCATAGCTATGAACACCTCGCTGGCGCGCTGGCTGACCGATAATCGTGACGCGCTCCTGCCCCGCTGGATGGCGTTTCTGCGCGATCATACCCATGCCACCAATGGCAATGGCGCAGCCTCGAACGGCGTAGCCGATCTTGATCATCAGATTGTGCACCCGGACGAGCAAGGTGTCCTGCTTGCTTCGATCTATGATGGCCTGATTAGCGCGGCCAATCGGAACTACGAGCCGCTGAATGAATGCCTGCGGCTGCTGCGCGCTCTGCGGACTCACCCCGGCGAGGATGAGCTGCCGCGGCAGCTGTCGCTGGCATTCAACCTCCGCCGCGCCGCCTGGGGCCTGCTGCTTGAGGATGGCCAGCAGCCGCGCGCCAAACGCGATTCGCGTGAATGGAGCCGGCTGGTCGATGAGCTCGATCGGCTGCTCGAATATACCTCGGTCACGATGGCTGAGCAGTGGATCGCCGCCGCCGCGGTGGTCCAACGCGAGCTGAACGAGACGAAGCTGCTGGTCGAGAGTTTATACCACGATGCCGAGGCGACCGACCGCACCACGCTCCAGGTCTCCAACCTTAACCAGATCGCCCAGGGCCTTTCAGCCAGCATGGACCGCGCCCAGCAGCTCGAGATCGTCGGCGAGAAGCTCAAGGAAGCGCTCGCGATCGCCAGCCTGACGATCTGGCTGTCCGATTCGAACTCCAGCGATCTGGTGCTCGCACGTAGCTGGGGCGATAGCCCTACCCCGGATGATCCGACACGCGTGGATGCCGATGATCCCGACGACCTGATCGCGCGCGCGTTTCGCCAGGGCGAGAGCGTGCTGAAAAGCGAAGTGGACCCGGCCCTCCAAGGCGCCTGGTATCTAGCCGGCTGCACCGTGCTGGCCACACCGCTGGTTGCCCAGCGCCATGTGATTGGCGTGATCGTCGTGCAGGATCCGTCGGCCCATCTTCTCCAAGATCGCTCGCAGCAGGATTTCATCAAATCGGCCGCCAGCCAGGCCGCGATCGCGCTTGAAAACGCGCGGCTGTATGACGAAGTGCGCGGCTTCAACTCAGTGCTGGAGCAGCGCATCGCCGAGCGTACCCGCGAGCTACAGCTCGAGCGCGATACGCTTGAGACGCTGCACGAGATCGCGCTGGAGACAACCAGCACGCTCGATCGCGATTCGCTGCTCGAAAGCTCGCTAAGCGCGCTGGCCAAGCTTGTCGGCGCCGAATATGGCTCGATCATGCTGGTCGAACCTGAAACCGAGCACCTGATCGACTGCGCCGTGCTGGGGCGCAAAGATACAGTCGGCTATAGACGCTTCAGTATGGGGCAGGGCATCGTCGGCTGGGTAGCACAGCATAAAAAGCCGGCGGTCGTGCCCGATATCAGCAAAGACCCGCGCTGGGTCGAGCTTCCGGGCGAGGAGGAGCAGCGCAAAACCGGCGGCTCGATGATCGCCGTGCCCTTGATCGCGCACCACCAGACCATGGGCGTGCTGCTGCTCTCGCACGACGATGTCGGCTACTTCAACGAAGATCACCTGCGCCTGCTCAGCGCCTCGGCCGGCCAGATCGCGATCGGGATCAACAACGCGCAGCTATACGCCGAGCTGGAGAAAGAGTTGCTCCACCGCAGCGAGATGTTCCAGCGCCAGGAATCCGAGGCGACACAGAGCCAGGCGATCCTGCAAAGCCTCTCCGACGGTGTGATCGTGTGCGGCGACGATGGCTCGGTGCTGACGGCCAATCTGGCGGTCGAGCGCATCTTGGAGCGCTCGATCGAGGAGTTGGTGATCTGGAACCTGCCTGAGCTGCTGCGGCGGTTGCTCGGCCGGCGCGCCGAGGAGGTGCCGGTGGAGGAGTTGCTGGCGCGGCCGACCGACGAGCGCCACGCCCCGCGCACCTTCGCGACCACCTTTGAGATGGGCACTCGCATGATCAGCGTGACGCTCGGGCCGGTGCTGAACAGCAAGGAGGCGCTGCTCGGCGTGGTGGCGGTGTTCCGCGATATCACACGCGAAGTCGAGTCCGATCGGCTGAAGACCGAGTTCATTGGCACTGTCTCGCATGAGCTACGCACACCTATGACCTCGATCAAGGGCTTCACCCAACTGCTGGCGATGGGCAGCCTGGGGCCAGTCAACGATACGCAGAAAGAGTTCTTGCAGATCATTCAGACTAATGCCGAGCGGATGATCACGATCATCAACGATCTGCTGGATATCACCAAGATCGAGACCGGCAGTGTCGAGCTGGATCTGCGCCCGCTGCACCTGGCCGAGTCACTCAGCACCGTGATGATGGAGCTGCAAGCGAACATCCGGGCCCGCGAGCATGAGCTGAGCATCAGTATTCCGCCCGGCCTGCCGCTCGTGCGCGCCGATGCGAAACGGCTGAATCAGATCCTGGTCAATTTGCTCTCGAACGCGGTGAAGTACACTCCGCGCCGCGGTAAAATCGCGCTGTATGCGCGCGAGATCGGCGTGGATGCGGTGCCGGAGCCGCTGCGTGAGGGCCTGAAGCCGGCGGCACGCTACGCGCTCATCGAGGTGTGCGATACCGGTGTCGGCGTGGCGCCGGAGGAGCTGGAGCGGATCTTCGACCGCTTCTATCGCACCGAAAACCCTCTTAAGGTCGAAGCCGGCGGCACTGGTCTCGGGCTCTCGCTGGTGCGCCCGCTGATACAGCTCTTCGGTGGGCGGATCTGGGTCAACAGCACGCTCAACGAGGGCAGCACATTCAGCTTTGTGATCCCGGCCGCGTGACGAGTGACGAG
>DATFXE010000113.1:0-3253 GCA_035258585.1 Roseiflexaceae bacterium
CGGCGCGATAAAGCCGCCGAGTACCTGCTCAAAGCCGGTCACGCCGCCCGCGCCGTGTACGCGAACGACGAGGCCATCCAGTATTATGGCTGGGCGCTCGAGGCGCTGGCCGGCGACGAGGGCGACCCACGCGCCTGGGAGGCTCGCGACGCGCTCGGCGATGTCTACGCGACGATCGGGCGCTACGAGGAGGCGCTGGCGCAGCACACCGCGATCATCGCGGCACCGGGCGTCAGCGCCGATATCGCGCGGCGGGCGCACCGCAAGCGCGGCAATGTGCTGGAAAAACAGGGCCACTATGCCACGGCGCTCGAAGAGCTCGACCGCGCCATGGCGATCGCCCGATCCGGGGTCGCCGGCATTACGCCGCTGGCGATCTCGCTGATCTGCGCCGACATTGGCCTGGTCCACAAGCGCCGCGGCGAGTACGACCTGGCGATCACCGCCTGTCAGGAAGGGCTCCAGGCGATCAGGGATGACCCGAACTCATTCGACGACGAGAAGATCGAGGCGCGGCTGCATTCCGAGCTAGGTGGAATCTATGGCTATCGCGGGGATTATCCGCGCGCGCGCGAGCACTTCGAGCACAGCCTGCGGCTCCGCACCGAGGTGGACGACCTGCCGGGCATGACCGCGTCGCACAACAACCTCGGCTACCTCTGGCAGCTCCAGAGCGAGTACGAGCGGGCGATCGAGCATTACCGTGTAGCCGAAGAGCTGGCGACCAAGATCAATTTGCGCCACATGATCGTCTTCGCCGCGCTGAACACCGCCTATGCTCTGATCAGCCTTGGCTCGTATGCCGAGGCGGAGACGCGCTGCACGTTGACCCTAGCGCTGGCACAGGAAATGAAGGATCGACAGAACATCGCTCAAATCCATAATACGCTCGGCTTCGTCTACTATCACCAGGGCAGCTACCCACAATCGCTCGCGGCGTATCGCGAGGCGCTGGAGATCAACCAGTCGCTGGGCAGCGCCCATCAGGAAGCCAATACCCTGATGAACATGGCCCTGGCGCTCAGCGCGAGTGGCCAGTATGGGGAGGCCGCCACGGCAGCGCGACAGGCGCTCGAGCGCGCCGAAGCGTTGCATGCGCAGCGCTTGAAGGCCGAGGCGCTCAACGCGCTGGCGGAAGCCACCCTAGGCGCGAACGATGATGAAACAGCCATGGCCGCCGCGAGCGAAGCCGCCACGCTGAGCCATGACATCGGCAGCACATATGACGAAGGGATCGCCCGGCGCCTGCTTGGCCGGCTGGCGGCGCGGCGCGGCGAGCCATATGACGTCCAGTTTGAACAGAGCATGGCGCTGTTCGAGGTGAGCAAGAATCGCTTCGAACTGGCGCGCACCTGGGCGGCCTATGGGACGATCTTGCGTGCAGATCGCAACGAAATCGCGGGACTCACGTATCTAAAACAGGCGCACGATACGTTTTTAGCAATAGGGGCCAACGGAGAATTGCAACGTCTTCCCCCAGATGTAGAAAGGAGCGTCTAACCGATGTCCCAGCACGAGATCGAGCGCGTGATCGGGCGCGCCGCAACCGACACCGCGTTCCGCGAGGCACTAATCGCGAATGCCCGCGAGGCCTGCAAAGGCTTCGACCTGACTGAAGATGAGCTGGATGCGCTGGAAAGGCTCGACAGCGAGAGCCTGGTGGCCTTCGCCGGCACGCTCGACAAACGCATCTCCAAGACGGCTGGCGCCGGCTTCGTCTAGGCCAGGCTGCCCCTTTGCATCCGAAGTGCCAATCCAAGTCACATGAGCGATACAATAGGCTGAAAATCAGCGCCACCAGGCGACTCGCTCGCCTGGTGGCGTGTGATCGTTCTCAATCGCGCTGGTGCCGCAGGCGCCGGAGCAACCACCCGCCGGCGATCAACCCAATCACGCTGACGAGCACGAGCCAGTTGCTCAGCGCATGCGGATCGGCCTGGCCAGTCTTCGGCAGCGTCGCTGGTGCCGCTGCCGGAGCCGCCGCCTGCACGGTGGTCAACTGCGCGCCCTTCGGCAACAGAAATGCAACCGCGAGGCTGGCTTTCGCGGCGCCGGCGTTGCCGGCCGCATGCACCTGGTCGGGAGTATCCGACCACATATCACCGGGCTTATATGTCTTGTCAGCGCCGTTCTCGCGCAACGTGATCTCACCTTCGAGCACGGTGTTGAGCGTCTGACCACCATGCGTGTGTGGTGGCGTCCACGCTCCTGGCGCGAAGTCGAGCACCGCCTGGATGAGATCGCCTTGGGCCGGCACCTTGGCGACCGCAACCTTCGATTCGTAGACCTTGGTCGGGCCGGGTGGTGGCTGCTGCGAGCTCCCTCCTTGCTGCACCGTGGTCAGTGGCGCTTCCTTCGGCAGCAGGAAGGTGACCAGCACGCGTGCCGGCGCGGCGCCGGCGTTACCGGCCGCATGCACCTGGTCGGGGGTGTCGGACCAGCCCTCACCGGGCTTGAAGATCTTCTCGGTGTTGTTCTCGCGCAGCGTGATCTCGCCCGCCAGAACCAGGTTGAACGCCTGCCCGCCATGCCGGTGGAATGGCGTCCAGGTTCCCGGCGCGAAGTCGAGTACGGTCTGGATCAAGTCGCCTTGGGACGGTGGGTTAGCTGGTGCGGTCGTCGACTCAAAGACCTTGCTCGGGCCGGGTGGAAGCGACTGGCCGAATGCGCTAGTGTACGGCAACACGAGGAGCAGTAACGTGATCATCGTTGTCAAAGCGGTTCGTGGTTTCATGGGTTCACCCTCCCTGATGCTTCATTCATGTGTTGTCCCCTCCACTGGAGTGCTCATGCTTGCGATGATCACCTCCTTTAAGCATTGCTAACATGCCCAACTGTCTCCGACTCGGTAGCTGGTGGTCGCACTGCGCACTGACAGTTGCGCCTGCTCCAATGCGCCCTGCTTAGGCCACGCATCGATCGGAAAGGAGAATGTTTGTCAGCGCCGAAGGCAACTTCAAGGGCTGGATGGCGATCCAGCGGCGCATCTGGATACGTGTGATACGCGCATCGCTGTCAATCTCGATACGTTCCCCGAGAACCACGAAACCGAACGAGGTCATACACGTGTAGGTGGCCGGATCGGGCGATGGCCCGCCTATGTATCGCTCTCCGCTTTCCATCCAACCATTCGCCTCTAGTTGATGGACAATCGTAGCTTCCCGCTCATGGGATGAACCTGGCGTTTGATAGCTGAACGTCCATTCCCGCCAACCGTTAGCAGTCATGTGGACGTCGGTCACATCAGGAGGGA
>DATFXE010000114.1:0-9857 GCA_035258585.1 Roseiflexaceae bacterium
CGCTTCACCACGAGCTGCAACGGCTCGAGCTGCACGCTCGGTGCCACACTGGCCGATGGCGCGGGATTCAAGTGCACCAACACGGGCTGCGTCTTCGGAACGCCGCTGCCGATCGTGAACGGCACGCTGTCGACCTGCGTGCAGAACTTCTTCTCGGCACCGGCCACCGGCACGATGGACATCTCCACCGGCGCCGGAGCGGTGAACGTCCCGCTCACGTCGGTGACGGTCGTCACCGGCAACGCGACGCAGCCGTGCCCGCTCTGCCGCTCGGGCTCGCCGTCGGGATCGGCCTGCGCCGGCACCCCGGGCAGCCCCTGCACCGGCGTCTGCGAGGGCAGCAACAACCAGGGCGACGCGTGCACCAGCACGAACTCGACCGGCCTCTCGAGTGATTGCACGCATCTTGCCACGCTGCGACGTTGGCCGTATTGGCTGCGCGCCGACATCGAGCGCGACCCCGACGACCCGACGCGCTGCCTGTCGATCACGCTGGTTGCCGATCAGACTTACGAAGCGATCGTGCGCGATATCTTGAAGCGCAGTTTTAGCATCACATTCCCCGACGGCGGCGGCGTGGTCGATCTGCCGCCCGAGCCGCCCGTGCGAACGCACCGGCGTCGCTGGTGAGATGCGTTTCACCGTGTTTGCATTGAGAATCTGAACGGCCCTCGATGTCTACGCCGCCTCCAGGTAGGGCCGCAGATACTGGCCAGTGTACGAGCGCGGGCAGCGCGCCACCTCCTCGGGTGTGCCGCGCGCGACGATCTGGCCGCCGTTATGCCCGCCCTCCGGCCCAAGGTCGATGATGTAGTCGGCGGTCTTGATCACGTCCAGGTGGTGTTCGATCACCAGCACCGTGTTGCCGGCGTCGACCAGCCGGTTCAGGCTGTCGAGCAGCTTCTGGATGTCGGCCAGGTGCAGTCCGGTGGTTGGCTCGTCCAGAATGTAGAAGTTATGGTTGCCGCGCTTGATCTTGCCCAGCTCGCTGGCCAGCTTGATCCGCTGCGCCTCGCCGCCCGACAGCGTGGTGGAGGATTGGCCCAGCCGCAGATAGCCCAGTCCCAGCGCGTTGAGCATGCCGATCTTATGCACCAGGTAGGGCCGCTGCTTGAAGAAGGTCACGCCCTCCTCGACAGTCATATCCAGGATCTCGGCGATGTTTTTGCCCTGGTAGGTCACCTCCAGCGTCTCCTCGTTGAAGCGTGCGCCCTTGCAGATCGGGCAGGGCGACTCGACATCCGGCATGAAGTGCAGGCTGATGGTGATTAGCCCTTCGCCGGCGCATTCCTCGCAACGCCCGCCCTTGACGTTGAAGCTGAAGCGGCCCATGCTGTAGTCGCGCGCCCTGGCCTCGGGCGTGCTGGCGAACAGGCGCCGGATGTCGTCGTAGAAGCCAATGTAGGTGGCCGGGTTCGAGCGCGGCGTGCGGCCGATTGGCGATTGGTCGATGTTGATCACGTCGGTGATCTGCTCCAGGCCCTCGATCCGGTCGTGCTTGCCGGGCAGCACCCGGCTGTCGTGGAATAGCGCGTACAGCTGCTTGTAGAGGATCTCGTTGATCAGGCTGCTCTTGCCCGAGCCGGATGCGCCGGTGACGCAGACGAACACGCCTAGCGGGATCTCGACATCCAGGTTCTTCAGATTGTTCTCGCGCGCGCCGATGATTTTGAGCCAGCCGCTCATGCCGTCACCCCGTCGCCCCATCACTCCCTCCGCTGTGACGGGGTGACGAGGCGACAGGGTGATGGGGCGACGTTTTGCCGGCAAGGGGATCTTCTCGCGCCCGCTCAGATAGGCCCCAGTCAGCGAGTTCGGGTTGTGCAGCACGTCGTCGATCGTCCCCTGCGCGACGACGGCGCCGCCGTGGATGCCCGGCCCCGGCCCGATCTCGAGGATATGGTCGGCGGCGCGGATGGTGTCCTTGTCGTGCTCGACCACGATCACTGAGTTACCGATGTCGCGTAGGCGCTGAAGCGTGCGGATCATCTTGAGGTTGTCCTTGGGGTGCAGGCCGATACTCGGCTCGTCCAGCACATACAGCATGCCCATCAGCCCGGATCCGATCTGGGTCGAGAGCCGGATGCGCTGCGACTCGCCGCCCGAGAGCGTGCCGGCCTTGCGGTTCAGGCTCAGGTAATCGACGCCAATGCCGAGCAGCAGCTCCAGCCGCGCTTTGATCTCGGCGATGACCTGCTCGCCGGCCTGGCGCTGGCGCGCTGGCAGCGGCACATGTTCCAGGAAGGTGCGCAGCTCGGCCAGGTTCATCTCGCCGAGATCGTAGATGTTGCGGCCCTTCAGCGTGACGAGCAGCCGCTGGCGCTTGAGCTTGGTCCCGTTGCAATCTGGGCACGTGTGCTCGACCATCACCTTCTTCAGGTAGGTCTCGATCTCGGTGTGCGCGGTCTGCTCCTGGCGATAATGCTTGTAGCGCCGCTCGATCGCGTTGATAATGCCTTCGAAGCGCATCATGAGGCCGGTGTGGTCCTTGCTGCGCGCGCCCTCCGGCATGACGATCGGGAAGCGCTCGCCCCTGGTGCCATAGAGCACCACGTCCACTGCAGCGGGCGGCAGCTCGCGAAAGGGCGTGTCCAGGCTGAAGCCGTAGTGCGCGGCCACGCTGACCATCAGCTTGGTCCACCAGCTGTCCTTGTTGTAGGTGAACGCCTCGGGCACGAAGCAGCCGCCGCGAATGCTGCGCTTTGGGTCGACCACCAGCAGGTGCGGATGGACCTTGTAGTAGGTGCCCAGGCCGCTGCAGCTGCGGCAGGCGCTGTCGGGCTCGTTGAACGCGAAGTAGTACGATTGCAGCTCGCCCATAGTCACGTGGTGCTCGAGGCAGGCGAAGCCGTCGAAGAACGGTGAGGCTAGAGGCTTGAGGCTTGAGGCTTGTTGTTCCTCGCTCCCCGCAAGTCTCAAGTCCCAAGCCTCTAGCCCCAGGATGCGGAAGCGCACGAACCCCTCGCCCACGCGCAGCCCGTGCTGGATGGAGGTGACGATCGCCTTCTCGATCTCATGGCGGATGTCGCGCCGGCCATCCTGCGCGCCGGGCCGCCTGACCACGAACCTGTCGATCACGGCTTCGAGCGCATAGGTCCGCGCCTCGTCCAGCTCCATATCGTCGCTGATATCGCAGGCGACGTCGTCCACATACATGCGGCGATAGCCGCGGTTGCGGATCTCGGCCAGCAGGTAGGCGTAGTCTTCGCCATAGATTTTGAACACGGGCGCGCAGATCTCCACCGCCGTGCCGGCCGGCAGCGACAGCAGGTGCTCGGCCATCTGGTGCGGCGTTTTGATCGGTACCTCGGTGTGGCAGTAGGGGCAGTGCGCCACGCCGGCGGTGGCGAACAGCACGCGCATGAAGTCGTAGATGTCGGTCATCGTGCCGATCGTCGAGCGCGGGTTGCGCCCGACCGTCTTCTGATCGATCGAGACCACCGGCGAGAGCCCGTACACGAAGTCCACATCTGGCTTCTTGACCTGCTCGACTCGCCGGCGTGCATAGGCCGAGAGCGACTCTAGGAAGCGGCGCTGCCCCTCGGCGTAGATCGTCTCGAACGCCAGCGACGACTTGCCCGAGCCAGAGAGACCGGTTACGACCACCAGCTGCTCGCGCGGAATCTCGACGTCGATATTCTTCAGGTTATTCTCGCGTGCGCCCTTAATCACCAGCGACTTGCTGCGCGTGGTTGCAGTCATGTGCTCCTCCTCTATCGTTAGAGCAGAGCGATTGGGGACTAGCGATTAGCGATTGGGGATTGGCCCAATCCCCAGTCCCTAATCGCCGATCGCCGATCCCTCCCCATCGTAGTAGTACGCCGCCTCCTCGACCGCCACACGGCTCTTCTCGGTCAGCCGCAGCGGGTGCGAGACTTTCTGAATCACGGCCTTATCCGCCAGCCACTCGTAGGCTGCGCAGAGCGTTTCGGACTGAACTTGCTTCTCGAAGTAGCGATCCATCTCGCCGGTGGTGCGCGGGCCATCGGCTGCCGCCAGATAGTCGAGAATCGGCTGGAATAGCGTGAACATCCGCTCGTCCATGTAGCTGTTGATCAGCTTGAGCGCCTGCTCGACTGCCGCTGTGTCGACCGTCTGCGCGATCAAATCGAAGTAGATCGCGCCGAAGAAAGCGGGATTGTGCTTCATCGCCTGCTGGACCACCTCACGCCCGGTGATCTCATGCCGCAGCAGCACCTCGATCGTCGCCAGGTAGTTGACCAAGTACATCAGCCAGAGAAAGCTATATGCCGGGTCATTCTTGACGTAGAGCCATTTCTCGGCTTTTGCGAGAATAGGCAACACCGATGAGCCAGCGCGCATCAGCTGCAGTTCGCGGTCGCGCGCGCCCAGGTGCTGGATGTCTTGGTAGTACTCACCGATGGTCTCGTCAGTCGAAAACAGCAGCGTGCTCTTTGAGATGAAAGAGTGTAGGAATGAGCTTTGCAGCACCCGCTCGATCTGCTGCTTGAAACGGCTGCGCGATATCAGGGTGGCATGGATGTGGATGCCATCCTCAATCAGAGAGTAAGAGCGTTCGGGGATCTTCTCGCTCCGCCCAATCAGCACAATGTCGATGTCAGACTTCTCCCACACCTGATCGTAGGACAGGCTGCCGCCCAAGATCGCCGCGATGATGTAACTATCCTGCTTGACTTTGGCGATGAACGTGTCCAGCGCCTGCTGGAAGCGCGCCTTGATTGCTTCTTGCGGTTCTTGCACGACTGACTCCTCTCTAGCAAGCAGTAAGCAGTCGGCAGTCGCCGAGAGCAATACTGCCGACTGCCGACTGCTTACTGCTTACTGGCCATCGCCAGCTCGGCCACGCGTGCGGGCATATCGGGCTGGAAGCCGACGCAGATAAGCGCGCGGCTGGCGCCGTGCTCTTCCCAGCGCGCCAGTTCGCCGCGCGGGTCCTCAGGCCAGGTGTCCCAGTGCAGGTAGACCGACAGGTCGATCGGGCGGCCCGATTTCGCGATCTCGGCTTTGGCGAACTTTACTAACTCGGCATCACTGTACAGGTTCAGCTCGTCGGCGTACGCCACGGCGCTGCGGACCATGCGCCGCGAGCCGCCCACGCCGGCCACCACGCGCGGCGGCGTGGGCGGGACGGGCGTGCAGGCCGCGTCGGTCAGCTGAATCTGCTTGCCGCTGTAGGTCACGGCGCCGCCCAGCCAGATCTGCCGCAGCGCAGCAATCGACTCCGCGAGCGTCTCTACACGTGTCGTAGCGTCGGGGAAGGGCTGGTGCCAGGCGCTGTACTCGATCGGGTAGTCGCCCGCGCCGATGCCTAGCTCGAAGCGCCCACCACTGGCTATCGCGAGGATCGCGCTCTCCTTCGCTAGCACGCCCAGGGTGTAGTTGAGCCGGCAGATCACCATCGGCGTCAGCTTCACGCGCGCGGTGGCCGCCGCCAGCGCCCCATAGGCCGACCAGCCGCAAACATAGGCCCACTCGGGCTTCTCGGAATGGTAGTGGTCCCAGAATCCGATCGCATCCAACCCGCCCGCGTCGGCTACCCTGGCCGACTCCAGGATCGCCCGCCAGTCGCCGACAGGGCTGAGAATAGCTCCGACTCGCATTGGGTTGCCTCCTATGCTACAAACTGTCAGTATCGCATGCTGGTGTGTCAACGACGATCACAAGGAGTTATGAGTTATTAAGATACAGCGCCCTCAACTCTGAGCTTGACAATCGGCCGCGCGGCGCGTACCATGGCGGGCACACGAACACGCGCGAGCGCCCCGTGTATCGGGGTGTCACATGACCATCAGGGCTTGGCCGGTCGAGCTCGTCAGGCGGTGAACCGGCCTCGCTGTGTAAAGTGTTATACCACAGGTTGAAGGAAAGGTCAACCACCAAAAAAGGCATAGTAATCGCGCATAGGGCCAATACAAGCGCTGCGTAAAATGCGCGTTAACGGTTGACACGGGATCTGGATTTCGGGTTATTTTGAAACCTCGCAGGCGAGCGGGTCCTGCCTTAATCTGGCTCAATGCCTTTCAAATATCGCTCGCTCACCTTCCGGGAAGTTGGCCGGTGGCATTCAAAGCGCCGGATCAAACTTCCCGGAAGGTCTGGAGCTTATTTGAACGGTATTGAATCTAGCTCCTCTTCACAACCCGCCCGTGCAGGCGGCGGTCGTCGGCGCCCTCAGACGGTTCTTCCATCTACATTCCTCATTTCCCTGGTATCAGCATCGATCGTATTGATACTGAGTGGACAAAATCCGCAATCTGCAATCTGCAATCTACAATGAAGAGGCTGCTATGAGCTATGACGCCATTGTGGTCGGCGGCGGTGTGCTGGGTATGTCGGTCGCCTACCATCTCGTGAGCGCCGGGGCGCGCACCCTACTGCTCGATCGCGCCGACCCCGGGCGTGCAACCGACGCCGGCGCGGGCATTCTGACGGCCGAAACCAATGGGTACGCCTCGGATGCCTGGCTGGATTTCGCCGCCGCTGCGGTGGATTATTACCCGCACCTGGTTGCGCAGCTGGCGGATGCCGGCGCGGGCGAGACAGGCTATGCGGTTTGTGGTCAGCTCGTGGTGGCGCTCGACGAGGATGAGATCGCGCCGTTCGAGCGGGCGCGCGAATGGATGCTGATCCAGCAGCGCCGGCGTGGCGCGCCCGCGCCGGAAGATCTGCGGGAGACCACTTCCGACGATGCGCGCGAGCTGTTCCCTCCGCTGGCGCATGTTCGGCGCGCGCTGTACTACCGCAACGCCGCACGCGTGGATGGCCGCCTGCTGACGGAGGCGCTGCGGCGTGCCGCGATTGCCCGCGGCTTAGCGGCGCATTCCGCCAGCGTCGAGCGGCTACTGATCGAGGGTGGCGCCGCGACTGGGGTGGTGGCGGACGGGCAACACCACTATGCCGGCGTGGTCGCCATCGCCGGCGGGGCCTGGTCGCCGCGCTTTGCCGAGCAGCTTGGCGTTCGCATCCCGGTGGAGCCGCTGCGCGGGCAGATCATACACCTTGGCCTCCCCGGCGCCGCGACAGGGGGCTGGCCGCTGGTGACGGCCTTTCACGGCCACTACCTGGTGACATGGCCGGATCAGCGCGTGGTGGCTGGTGCGACGCACGAGCCTGGCGCGGGGTTCGAGGTGCGCACCAGCGCCGCAGGCGTCCACGAAGTGCTGGGCGAGGCGCTGCGTGTCGCGCCGGGGCTGCGCGACGCTGAGATTCGCGAGGTGCGTGTCGGGCTGCGGCCCTACACCACGGTCGACGGGCTGCCGGTGGTTGGCCCGGTGCCAGGGCTGCGCAATACCTACCTGGCGACCGGGCATGGGGCGCATGGCTTGCACCTGGGGCCGTACAGCGGCAAGCTCGTGGCCGGGCTGATGCTGGGGAAGCCGGTCGCGGCGGATCTGCGACCGTTTGAGGTGGGCCGATTCGCCCGATAGCGAGTTGTTGTGCTAAGCGACGAGGGCGGGAGACGGGAGACACGAGACACGAGACAGGAGAGGCTGATCTCTCCTGTCTCGTGTCTCGCGTCTCAGACAATTGGCCGCACCTCGACCGCCTCGGTGGCCATGCGCCCCTCCGCGCAGATCAGCGCGACCGCTCCGCCCGTCAGTGGCCGATCGGTGTCCTCCACGTCGAAGATCAGCCGCTCGTTGGCCCAGGCGCGCAGCCGTGTGCCCGATACCTCCAGCGCCAGCGCGTGCGTCTCGCCGAACTCCCACGGATAGCCGGCCTCGGCCAGCACGCGCTCGCCGTCCAGCGCTTTGACAAGCTGGATCGACCCGCCGTTGCGCAGCAGCAGCCCGTAGTAGCGGCGCATACCCTGCACGCGCGCGCCGATCCCACAGGCTGCGACTAGATGCGGTGTGATCGCCGCGCTGACACGGTAGTCGCTCCACTCGCGCGCACCCTGGATCAGCAGGCCGATGCCGCGGTTTTGCACTAGCCGGTAGGCCTCGGGCCACCAGTGGCCGTACCGATCCACGCCGTCCACCCAAGCGCGTCGCCACATCGTCCCGCCGCCCTCGGGCCGGCGCAGCAGCACATCCGGCACGCCATCCCAGCTCAGCTGGTCCAGGTAGACGCTGCCGTCGGCGCGGTGCGGGGCGCTCAGCTCGACCCCGATCTCGGCGATCGGCGCGCCGCCCATGTCGGGGATGCGCCACGTAAACTCGTGTGCGGCGCCGGGGGCCAGAGTCGTCTCGGGCCCATACGAGCGTACGAGCTGGTCGTCGGCGCCGTAGCTGCGCAGGTATAGCCGGCAGGCGATCGGTGCGCGGTTGGCGGCGTCGGCCTCGATGTGCGCGCGCACCGTCTGGCCAGGGTAGAGCGTCGGCGAGGCCAGCAGCGTGTAGTGGCCGATGTTTGTGGCCTCGGGCGGCACAAAGGTTGACGTGGCGGCCCGCGCCGCCCGGCCCGGTGCCAGGCCGCGGTAGCGCAGCGCCAGGCTGCGCGAGCCGCTTGGGCTGTGGCCGAGCACGTTTTCGAGCGTGAGCGTGCCGCGGGTCTCGACGCTGTTCTCGGGCTGGAAGCCCTGGACGGCACCGGGCAGCTCGAAGTGGAAGCGTGCGCCGGCTTTGGGCGCCAGCGGCTCGGCGCCGGCCAGCGCCCGGCCGATATTCACCACGTGGTAGGTCTCCGTCACCGCGTCGGTGATCGCCCGCCCGCCGTCGGCTGTCGGCAGGTACAGCCGGTCGGCGATCGGGCCGCGCCAGTCCGGGCCGGTCTCCAGGCCGGCCAGGCCGTTCTTGATCCCCAGCAGGCAGCCGACATTGCCGGAGTTGCAGTCGGTGTCCCAGCCGGAAGTGTTGGCGATCATCAGCGATCGCTGGAAGTCGTTCTCGCCGTACAGCAGCGCCAGGATGATCAGCGCGTGGTTCGGTACCATATGGCAGTTGCCGCCGTACGTATCGTAGCCATACGACCCGGCGATCCGCTCGCGGGTCGCACGCCAGTCCTCATCCTTGGCGCGCCACTCATGGATGTCGTGGATCAGCCGGGCGATGATCGAGTCGTGCGGGATAAAGGACAGGCCGCATTCGAGCAGCTTCTCGATATCCGGCTCGACGAAAGCCAGCGACTCCATCGCCGCCAGCATCTGCGCGCCGTAGATCGCCTCGCCGTCGTGGCTGACGCTGGCGGCCTTGCGGGCCAGCTCAGCTGCCAGCGCCGGGTCGCCGGGCGCGACCATGGCCCAGCCGTCGATGAAGATCTGCGAGCCGATCTGCTCAGCCACCACCTTGCCGTTCAGGGCGATCGAGCCGCTGCGCGGCGCCTCGATCCCTTCTTTGAGCCGCAGATAGGCGGTGTGCTCGGTCGAGTTGCCCATGCCGCCCCACCATAGGATAGCCCGCCGCTCGATGATGTAGTTCAGCCAGGTCTGGCCGATCTGCGCCGGGGTCAGCGCGCGCGAATTCCCGTAATCCGGCAGCGCGCGCAGGAAGGTGAAGGTGCCCGAGATATCGTCGTCGGTCACGATCAGCGGCATATTGCGCCGCTCGTGGACGAAATAGGTGATCTCGCCCAGCTCGGCCATGATCTTGTCGTAGGTCCAGCCCTCGAACGGCCGGCCGAGGTAGACGCCGATCAGCTTGCCCAGCACGCCGGCATAGACGCGCTCGGTATAGTCGTGGGGAAGGGTCATTATTGCCTCTCTATGTCAAGATTCCATTCGGCTTTACGATATCTGCATTGAGAGTCAATGTTTTTCATCGTAGGGACACGATATATTGTGTCCCTACGATGAAAATATCGTAAAGCAAAGCATGGCATCGATGAAACCTTGTCTATCCAAAAATATTCGAAGATTTGCAGAAAACACGCTAAGGGAGTGAAACTTGGCTCAACATGACAAGATGCTGCGTTGGTTTTCGCTGTCGCTTTGTCAC
>DATFXE010000115.1:0-3385 GCA_035258585.1 Roseiflexaceae bacterium
GGCTAGGGTCCCCGTCCTTGAACGCATCGCCGTCCTGAGGGTATGGTGCGAGCAAGAACTGCATGCAGTCAATGTAGAACGGTGCATTGCCGAGGTTGCGGGCCAAATTGACGCAGCCGATCCACTGCGCGCCCGGCGCCACGCCGATCCCGCCCGCCCCGACGATCGTCCCGGTCGTATGCGTGCCATGGCCGCCGACGTCCACCGGCGACCGGCTGCCGTTCCACGGGTCGAGCCAGTTATACTCATTTTGCCCATCTCGGCCACGATAGCTGTCGCGCAGCGCCGGGTGGTCGCCCTGCACGCCGCTGTCCGATTCGCCCACTACAATACCCTTGCCCGTGATACTAAGCCCATCCCAGACCCGATCGGCGCCGATCATCCGTATGTTCCACTGCGGGCCTGACGGAGCCGGCGGCGTATCGATGTCGGGCGGCGCCAGGTCAGCCAAATCGAGATTGGGCAGCCCCGATCTGGGCGGCGGGCGCAGGCGCGGGCTGTCGAGAATCCGATCGACCTCCGGCTGCGCCGCCAGGTAGGCCCGCAGCACGGGGCCGCCATCCACCTCCATCCCATTGACCAGGTAGTATGGGCGATACGCCACCCCCAGCCGATCGAGCGTGGCGCGCAGATTGGCCTGCGTGCGGTCGGCCTGCCGCGTCAGCGTAGTGTAGACGAAGCGCAGACGCTCGTTGCGGTCGGCGATCTGGCTGGCCTGGCTGACGTCGGCCTGCTCGCGCAGAATCACGAACAGCTTCTCGCCGTAGAAGCCGGGCTGGCCAGCGAACGTGTATATCAGCAGGCCGCCGATCCAGGTGGCAGCAAGGCTGCCAAGCGCCACACTGCGGCGCGGCGGGCTGGCGATGCGCGGGCTGAGCGCCCAGAGGGCCAGACCTATCAGGAACGCAATCAGGAAAGAGTAGAACGCCGTGCGCAGCACCAGCCCGACCTCAGCCGCGCCGATGCCGAGAAAGAACTCATCCGGGTCGAGAAACAGTAGCGGCCCGGCGGCGGCCATGGCAACCAGGCCAGCGGTCGGCAGCCACGCGCGGCCCGAATCCGGGGCGAGCGCGAAGCGGCTGAGCGCCATGACCGCACCGCCCAGCGGCAACAGGCAGATCATCAGCGATATCTGCTGGCCGTCGTAGCCGAACCCGGCGCCCAGCAGCAGCAGCGCCAGCCCGGCCGCCACCCCGCCGAAGCCGACATCGACATACGCGCTGGACCGCTCAGCAGCCAGCGGCGCGATCAGACCGCGGTCGATCAGCGCGCCGGCAAATAGCCCCAGGCTGAGCGCAGCCAGCAGATTCAGCAGTGTATCCAGCGGCGAACCGAGCGCGCCATCGCGCAACCAGGGCTGGATAACCAGCATGCCGAGCGCAAGCGCTGCCGCGAGGCTTGAGGCTTGAGGCTTGAGGCTTGGGGCGTGTTGCTCCTTCGGCAAAGTACGGCTTAGCCTGCGCAGCGCGACGGTGGCGAGAAGTGTCAGCACTGTTTGAACGACCGCGGCCGGCTGGGTCCACGTGATCGGGCAGAGCCGCGCCAAGCTGAGCAGCACCCCAAAGCCGATCGCGATCGCCCAGGTGCGGTAGGCGGCGCGGAAGCGCGGGGGGCGGACGAAGATGGCCAACGGCACCACCGGCAGCGCCAGTAATACCGCCTGCCCGATCGCCAGAGCCACCCAAACCCAGCCCGGCGTCGCCAGGCCGCGGAGCTGCTGAAACTGATCGTAGAGCCAGGCGGCGCTCTGCGCCACCATCGTCACGAACGCGACCCAGCCGCACACGATCGCGAACAGGAAGGCATGCAGGCAGCCGGATTGGCTAGGAGAGGATGACGAGGTAGACCAGGGTGTTGGCTGCATCGGATAGGGCTCCTTAGAATCGCATGTATTGGACGGCGACGAACGCAGACGAAAACGAAAGTGGGTGTGGTCCAATAGCGAAGACCATCGATGATTCAATGTAGAGGCGTACAATTGAGCCCGGCGCACATCGAGAGGACGATGTCATGCTGACCCCTTCGACGACGCTCAGGGCAGGCTCCGGGAAGCATCTCCGCGTGTTTCAATGTGGAACACGTTGAGGCTCGACGAGATCTTTCGCTTCGCTCAAGATAACAATGATGATCATTGCCGTCCATTGTCAGGGGTTCGTCTGATAATCATTCCTGAGCAGCGTCGTTCGAGAGCGCCTCGACGGTCACCTGCTCCAGCGTCAGCGTCCGGCCCGCCGCCCTAGCCGCTGCGAAGGCCGCCTCGTCGAGTTGGGCCTGCGTGGCGGCGACGTCACGCTTGTAATTGGCGCGCTCAACGGGATGCACGGGTACACCCATGACCTCTCGCAGGGTCTCTGCAGCGCCAAACAGCCGCGCTGCACGCTCCACGTGCCCCTGCGCCGCCATCACCGCTGCAAGACCTTCGAGGGCAGGTATGATATACCGTGCGAAGTAGAATGAGTGCTGCGTGCTAGTGATACTCTCCCGATACCAGGTTGTTGCCCGCGCAAGCTGCCCCTGCGCACGCGCCACATGCCCCAGACCGAGACACGCGCGGATGATACCATGCTCGTTTTTCTGGTCGCGCATAAGCGCCAGGCTCTCTGCGAGCAACTGTTCCGCATGTGCCAGCTCACCCCGTACAAACTCCAGGTAGCCCAGGTCGTGCAACGACCAGGCGATCCCTTCGGCATCGTGCGCTTCCCGGCAGAGCGCCAAGCTCTGCTCAATCCAGTTCTGCGCGTCGACGAGGTTGCTGCGCAGCTGTGCGACCCAGCCGAGCGAACGCTGTGCCAGCGCCATGTTCGCCAAATCACCCAGGTCCTTCGACTCCGCCAGGCGGGCCGCGAAGTGCATTTGCGCGCGATCGTACTCGCCCATATGGACAGCTGCCCAGCTCGCGGCCTCGAGTGCCTCGGTCCGAGTGGCCTTGGTGGCCGGCGATGCATCCGCCGCATCGCACATCGCCAACGAAGCCTCCAGCCACGCGCGTCCCTCGCTGTACTGTACAGCTTGATGGAAATAGTACAGTACCGTGCTGAGGCGCAGGGCGATCTCTGCTTCGCGCTGGTCGAGTGCCCAGCGCAGCGCCGTCCGCAAATTGTCGATCTCCACCACCAGGCTATGTTCCATCACGCCTGGTTCCCCCTCCTGCCCCACGTCTATCGCCGCTGCCAAGTAATACAGCGCATGCTGTTGTCGCAGGGCAGGTTGCTCTCCGCTCGCCACCAGCCGCTCCAACGCATATTCGCGCACCGTCTCCAGCATCATGAAGCGTGGCGCGCCATCCGTCCCTTCTTCCTGCCGCAGCAGGCTCTTGTCGACCAGCGCCACCAGCCCGTTCAGGACTGAGGATTGAGGACTGAGGACTGAGACAGCCGATTCTTCA
>DATFXE010000116.1:0-5312 GCA_035258585.1 Roseiflexaceae bacterium
GGCGATGGCGTCGTCGAGCTGATCGATATGATCGTTACCGACGACCTGCGCAGCCTGGAGCCACGCCTGGCGCGCCATCACCTGCTGCTTGGCACGCGTGCCAGCGCGGGCGACGAGGAAGTACGCATCGCACCCTACGGCGTCAACCTGCTGCTGACCGGATCGTCGGGCTCCGGCAAATCGACGCTGGCTACAGCCTTGTTGGAGCGCCTGGCCGCGCAGGGCTATCAGTTCTGCATCATCGATCCCGAGGGCGATTACGAGACATTCGAAGGCGTGGTGACGCTGGGCGACCCTGATCGCGACCCGAGCATCGATGCAGTGATCGAGCTGCTCGAAACATCCAGCCAGAACGTGATCGTCAACTTGCTCGGTGTCGCCCTGGCCCACCGGCCGGCCTTCTTCGAGCAGCTGCTGCCGCGCATCCAGGAACTGCGCGCCCGCAGCGGCCGGCCGCACTGGCTGGTGATCGACGAAGCCCACCACTTGCTCCCAACCTCGTGGCGGCCATCGCCGAGCACGCTGCCGCAGGAGCTCAGCGGCCTGATGTTGATTACGGTTCACCCCGATCATGTGGCTCCAGCGGTGCTGTCGCTGATCGAGACGATCATCACCGTCGGCGAGTCGCCGGAAAAGGCCATTCAGGCCTTTAGTGAGGCGCTGAGCCAGCCAGCACCGGATCTCGAGCCAGTCAAGCTGGAGCCTGGCGAGGCGCTGGTCTGGTCGCGCCCGAGCGATTCTGATACAGGGCAGGCCAGCACGGCGCCGTTCCGGCTGCGCATCGCTCTGCCAAGCGGCGAGCGGCGACGGCATACGCGCAAGTATGCCGAGGGCGACGTGGGCGAGGAGAAGAGCTTCTATTTCCGCGGGCCGGAGAACAAGCTCAATCTGCGAGCCCAGAACCTGCAGCTGTTCATTCAGCTGGCCGAGGGCGTGGACGAGGCCACCTGGCTGCACCACCTGCGGCAGGGCGACTACTCGCGCTGGTTCCGCGAGGCGATCAAGGATGAGGATCTCGCCGCCGAGGCCGCGCGCGTCGAGGAACAGCCGGCGCTGAGCGCCGCAGAGAGCCGCGCGGCGATCAAGGCCGCGATCGAGGAGCGTTACACCGCGCCGACCTAAACCCAAGCATAGAAATCAGCCAGACGCCTGCCCCAAAGATCATCCAGCTAACCGCATCAGGTATCCTCTCCCCAACTCCTACCCCCTGCGCTCAAAGCGCGCTAGGCCCCGCCATCAGCATGCGCCCTCACTTCGGGCGGGCCGCGTGTCACATGCGAATCAGTACATGACTCGTGACAGCACTCCCAAGACATTGTGACAGTCGCTCGGGTAGCATTGCCGAAGACGCAGTTGGCTATCTCCAGGAAAGGAGATCGACATGTCGACGCTCGCTCCGACGATGCAGCCCACGTCGTCACTCGCGGCCGCCTCGCGTACCAGCCGGCCAGGCGGCATGCGTGATGCCGCCTCGGCGAGCGCCGCCCCGACAAAAGCATGGAGGAAGTCCGATGATGACACCTGCACCGACATCTAGAACGATCGCAGCCGACCGCAACCAGGCTCGGCGCGGGCTGCTGTACTACTTTGCCGTGCTGCTTCCCCTCTCCGCACTGCTCGAAGGGCTGATCATCCACACCGACAACCTGGTGTGGGTCCTGGTGCTGATGTGGGTGCCCACCCTGGCCTCGGTGGTCGCGCGTCTGACGCTGCGCGAGGGCTTCGCCGATGTGTCCTTCCGCCTGGGCGGGCGGCGCGGCTGGCACAGCCTGGGTTTCGCGCTCAGTTTCCCGATCGCCGTGGGACTGGTGGCCTACGGCGCCGCGTGGGCAAGCGGGCTGGCGCAGTTCGTCGGGACCACGCAGGTGCTCGGCCGCACGGTCCCGCCGCTGCTGGGCTTCGCGATCAGCCTCGTGCTCGCCGCAACGATCGAGGTTCTCCCCAATGCCTTGCTGGCGGCCGGCGAGGAGATCGGCTGGCGCGGCTACATGCTCACGCGCCTGATCGACGCTGGGGTGCCGCAGCCGGTCCTCGCGAGTGGGCTGATCTGGGGCCTCTGGCACGTGCCGCTCATCCTGGCCGGGATCTATGCGGCCGGACCACTCCCGCTGCTCTCGGCCGCGCTGTTCATGGGCGCGCTGATCAGCGTTGGCTATGTGTTCGCCCGGCTGCGGCTGGCGTCGGGGAGTGTCTGGCCGGCGATCGCGCTCCACGGGGCCTGGAACAGCGTCATTCAGGGGCCGTTCGACGGCGCAACTGCCGGCGCCGGGCGGCTGCTATGGACCGGGGAATCGGGCATTCTGGTGGTGCTGACGCTCCTTCTGGCCACAATTATCGTGGTGCGGCGGCCCTGGCCAATTCATTTTGGGAGTCGCGGCCATCCAGGTGGTGGGAATCATCCGGTCGGTGAGGAAGCTACAGCGTTGGCACGCGCAACCCGAGCGCCGTCCCCCCAGTCTGCTCCGCGTCGGGTGGCACGTCGTGCTGTCGCTGGTACTGAATTTGATCCCGGCCGCGCTCTTCCTGGTCGTCGCGCCGCAACTGTTTGGACCCCTATCACTCCAGCTCTTGGTTGCACCGGACCTGGGCTTTGTCATGGTCGTGAGCGGGGTGACTGCGCTCGGCTGGAGTGTGCTCAGAACGGTCCTGGCCTGCTACGTGCTCCGCACGCGGGCCACACCGATCGCCGTGGAAGCGCCGGCCACCTGATCGCCCTGGAAATGTTGGCCTTCCTCAGGAGCATACTTCGACATGGCAGAGTATCCGACAATATGCTACAGTACAGCCATCCGTATTACGAGTAGATATCCACAGTGGCAATCACATACACCTGACTCGTGAGGGCAATGTAAACCGTCTGCTTGTGCCAACACCCCCGGCCGTGGCCCCGACCGGCCAGAGCAAGCCGACACGCGTCTGCGTGGGCGTTGGCTCCTGCTCGCCAGAGCCGCATGGCTAGCTGTGGCAGCCGCCGCGCTGGGCCTCTTCGCTGCCAGCGTCCCAGCCGAGTTCGCGCAGCTTCAGGTCGAGTGTCCGACCGAGTTCTGCCCGAGCGGGCAACTGCCGCCCAACGGTATGCGCGCATTGCAGGATCTCGGCCTCTCCCTCGGCTTCTTCGCGGCCTACGGTGTCGCGCTCGATGTCGTCTTTGCCGCAGTGTACGTCGCGGTCGCCGCGCTGATCTTCTGGCGCAAGTCCGCCGAACGCTTCGCGCTGTTCGTCGCCTTCGCGCTGCTGACCTTTGGGATGGCAACCTTTCCCGAGGCTTTGTATGCATTGGCCGCCATGCACGCCGCCTGGTGGCCGCCGGTCGCTGTTCTCAATTTTCTGGGATCGGCCTCCTTTGGCCTGTTCTTGTACGTCTTTCCGGATGGGCGCTTCGTGCCGCGCTGGACCCGCTGGGTGGCACTGGCCTGGATCGCCTGGCAGCTGCCTAGATACTGGCTCACCGACTGGCCGAACTTGAGCATCTGGATCACCGGGCTCAATGCCGCTATCTGGCTGGGCGCGCTGGGCGCGGTCATTTACTCGCAGGTCTACCGCTACCGGCGCGTTTCGAGCGTGATGCAGCGGCAGCAGACCAAGTGGGTCGTCTTTGGCATCGTCGCAGCGCTCGTGGGATATATTGGCGTCAGCCTGGCAGTGTCCAATGTCGCGCCGATCTCGGCTGGGGCGATGCTCGCGCACCTGGTCGGCTTTGCGATCAGCTATCTGGCCCTGCTGCTCATCCCTGTCTCGATAGGCATCGCCATGTTGCGCCACCAGTTGTTCGATGTCGACGTGCTGATCAACCGCACGCTGGTCTACGGCGCGCTCACGGTCTGTGTCGTCGGCCTCTACGTGTTGATCGTCGGCTCGGTCAGCGCGCTGTTCCAGTCCAGCGGCAACCTCGCTATCTCGCTCGCCGCCACCGGCCTGGTCGCCGTGCTGTTCCAGCCATTGCGCGACCGCCTGCACCGTGGCGTCAACCGCCTGATGTATGGCGAGCGTGATGACCCCTATGCCGTACTCGCGCGCCTGGGGCAGCGCATGGAAGCGACCCTCGCACCCGACGCCGTGCTGCCCACGATCGGCGAGACGGTCGCCCAGGCGCTCAAGCTGCCGTATATCGCGATCGCCCTCGATCAGGATGGGCGGTGTGTCACGGCCACGGCGGTGGGTGCGCCAGTAGCCGACCCGCTGCGCCTGCCGCTCGTGTATCAGGGCACGCCGATCGGCCAGCTTATCCTGGGGCCGCGCGCACCCGGCGAGCCGTTCACCCCGGCCGACCAGCGGCTGCTCTCTGATCTGGCGCATCAGGTTGCGGTGGCGGCGCACGCGGTGCAGCTAACCGCCGAGCTGCAGCAGGTCGCGCTCGACCTCCAGCGCTCGCGCGAACGCCTGGTGGTCGCCCGCGAGGAGGAGCGCCGCAGATTGCGCCGCGACCTGCACGACGGACTCGGCCCCACCTTGGCCGCGCTGGCACTGTTAGCGGGCGCCATCACCAACCTGATTCCCACCAATCCTAGCGCGGCGGCATCCCTGGCCCAGCAGCTCGAAACCGACATCCGCATGACAGTCGGCGAGATCCGACGGCTGATCCACGGC
Organism: Roseiflexaceae bacterium; assembly: GCA_035258585.1. Classification (GTDB taxonomy): domain Bacteria; phylum Chloroflexota; class Chloroflexia; order Chloroflexales; family Roseiflexaceae; genus DATFXE01. The sequence goes on from DATFXE010000116.1 coordinate 4,588, forward strand.
TTGCGTCCGCCGGCGCTCGATGAGCTGGGGCTGGCCGGGGCGGTACGCGATCGTGCGGCCCAGCTCACCAGCCGTCAGCATAGCGGCGCGGCGCCTGGCCTGCATGTGACGGTCGAGACGCCACAGAGTCCGCCGCCGCTCCCGGCCGCCGTGGAGGTTGCCGCCTACCGGATCGTGGAGGAAGCACTAACCAACGTGGTGCGCCACGCCCAGGCGAGCCTGTGCACCGTGCGGCTGGTGCTCGTCGATGAGCTCGAAGTCGAGATCGTGGATGATGGCGCCGGCCTGCCGCCCGACCACCAGGCGGGCGTCGGCCTGCACTCGATGCGCGAGCGAGCTGAGGAACTGGGCGGCGAGGTACGGGTCGAAACGCAGCCCAATGGCGGGACACGCGTATGGGCGCGGCTGCCGATCCCTGACAAGATGATAAGATGACGGGGTGACAAGATGAGATAGCTCACCTGCAATGTCATCTTGTCATCTTGTCATGCCAGAAGAGGTTGCTATGGAGACGTTACGTGTGCTCATCGCCGACGATCAGGAGCCGTCGGCCGCCAGCCGCTCGATCGCCAGCAGGGTCGCCCCCAGGTCGCGCAGCCGGCTGATCAAGCCGTAGAGCGCGGCCTGATCCACCAGCGGGCCGATTAGCGTGGTCGTACCATCGTTCTCCTGGGTGATGCTCAGGCTATCGAACCAATCCGACCAGGCCGGGTCGAGGTGGCCGC
>DATFXE010000117.1:0-9649 GCA_035258585.1 Roseiflexaceae bacterium
GGCTCGGCCGGCGCGTCGCTGGTGCTGTACTGCCTATTCATCACCGACGTCGACCCGGTCAAGAACAAGCTACTATTCGAGCGCTTTCTCTCGCCCGAGCGCCTGGAGATGCCGGACATCGACACTGACTTCGCCGATAGCCGCCGGCCTGAGATTCTGGATTATATTGCGACCAAATACGGCCGCGAGAACGTGGCCCAGATCATCACCTACGGCACGCTGGGCGCCAAAGCAGCGCTGCGCGATATGGGCCGCGTGCTGGATATCCCGCTCAGCGACGTCGATCGGGTGGCCAAGCTGATCCCCATGCTGCCGGTCGGCACGACGATCGCCCAGGCGCTGGAGCGGGTGCCCGAGCTGAAGCAGATCTACGATGGCAGCCCCGACCTGCGTAACCTGATCGACTGGGCGCAGAAAGTCGAAGGGCGCATGAAGAGCGTCGGCACGCACGCCTGTGGCGTGGTGGTCAGCCGCAACCCGCTCGAAGATCTGGCGCCGCTCCAGCGCACATCCAAAGATGAGAGCGCGGTGATGGCGGCGTACGAGGGACCGACGCTGGCGAAGATGGGCCTGCTCAAGATGGATATCCTGGGCCTGGCCAACCTCTCGATCGTAGCCGAGGCGCTCAAGTATATCGAGCAGACGAGTGGCCGGCGTATGGAGCTGGCTGATATCCCGCTCGACGACAAGAAAGTGTTCGAGAGCCTGGGCCGCGGCGAGACCACGAATGTGTTCCAGCTTGAGAGCACAGGTATGACCCGCTACCTGATGCAGCTCAAGCCGACGCGCGTAGATGACCTGTACGCAATGGTGGCGCTGTACCGGCCCGGCCCACTGGAGCAGATTCCAATCTATATCCATAACAAAAACCATCCGCGCGACGTCAAGTACCTGCACCCGATCCTCAAGCCGATTCTGGAGGATACTTACGGCGTAATCGTCTACCAGGAGCAGATTATGCAGCTGCTCCAGGCGATCGCTGGCTACACGCTCGGCAACGCGTATATCGTGCTGAAGGCGATCGGCAAGAAGAATCGCGAGCTGATGGCAGCCGAGGAGCCGCGCTTCAAGGAAGGCTGCCTGAAGCAGGGGCTGACGCAAGCCCAGGCAGATGAGCTATGGAGTCTGATCCAGCCATTCGCCGGCTACTCGTTCAATCGACCGCACGCGACGCTCTACGGGCTGCTTTCGTATCAGACCGCCTGGTTGAAGTGCAACCACCCGACCGAGTATATGGCCGCGGTGCTGACGGCCTCGGCCGGACAGATCGAGGACGTGGCCAAGAGCGTGGCCGAGTGCGGCCGGCTGGGTGTGGTGGTGCTGCCGGCGGATGTCAACCGCAGCCAGACAGGCTTTACGATCGAGCGGCTGCCGGATGGCCAACTGCGTGAGTATGGCAATCGCCAGGGCATTCGCTTCGGCCTCTCGGCGGTGCGGAATGTTGGCGAAGGGCCGCTGGGCGTGATCTTCAAGGCGCGCGAGGAAGGCGGACCATTCAAGAGCCTGGAAGAGTTCTGCGAGCGAGTCGACCGCGCAGCGCTCAACAAGCGCGTGCTGGAGAGCCTGATCAAATGCGGCGCCATGGACGGCATGCACGGCACGCGCCGGCAGAAGCTGGCTATTCTGGAGCAGGCGCTGTCGGCCGGAATCGAAGCCCAGCGCGCGCGCGAGGCCGGGCAATCCAGCATGTTCGATCTGCTCGGCGGTGGAGCTGGCGACGGCGGCGGGTCGAGCGTCCAGTCGCTGCCGCTACCGATTATCCCCGAGACGCCGCAGGACTACAAGGAGCAGCTGGCTTGGGAGAAAGAGCTGCTTGGCATGTATGTGTCGGATCACCCGATCGCCAGGGCGCTGGAAGGTTTTGACATGGATGGAGTGACAGCGCTGGGCCAGATCAACGAAGAGCATGTTGGTCAGACGCTAACCTTTGTCGGGATGCTCTCGCAGATTCGCCGCCTGACCACGAAGAAGGGCGACAGCATGCTGGTGGCGATGCTGGAGGATCTGGAGTCCTCGATCGAGCTTGTGGCGTTCCCCAAGAGCTACGAGAGGTATCGCGAGCTGCTGCAAGAGGATGCACTGCTGCGCGTGAGCGCCAAGGTCGACAAAAGCCGGCGCGACGAGAGTCTTCAGCTCATGCTGGAGAGCGCCGCCGTGCTGGAGCCGGCCGCTGGAGTTTCGACAGCTGGAAGGGCGCCCGAGCCGCCGCCGCAGATGGATCTGGAGGGTCAGGGCGATGATATTCCTGCCGATGCTGGCGCGGCTGTGATGATCGCGCCGAGCGACGAGGCGCCGCACCCGGCCGATGTGGCGGGTGGGATTTCAACCGATGTAGCGAATGAGCGAATAGATGGAACAGCATCAATGAGCAGCGATGATACCTCGATTTCCGCTAAATCGGCTTTACAATCCGGTATATCCGTTGACGGAGAGCCAGCCGATGGCCAGCCGATCAGCATCATCCGCCCGCGGGTGAAGGTTGGCGCGAACGGCAATGGGAACGGGAATGGCAATGGCAATGGCAATAGTTATGCTATGGCTCCGGCACCCGAAACCAGATCGAGTCATTCACTGCGGCTGTTCCTTCCGCGCACCGACGATTTCGACGCCGATGTGCGGCTGATGCAGACGGTCGATCGGGTGCTGCGTCAGAGCGACGGCGAGGATGTTGTGTTCATTCATATGCCCAACGCCGTGGGAACGGTGCTGCTGAAGCCGCGCCACAAGGTTCGCTGCGACGACATGCTGTTGGGCGCGCTCCGCGATGTGCTGGGCAGCGAGAGCGTGGTGATGGAGGGATAGCTGCATCGTGATAATCTGGCTGGATCAAAAGAGTGAGGTTCGGCCGCAGGTATTGCCTGCGACTGAACCTCACTCTTTGCCTGTAATATTTAGAACTTACGCAGTTGGCGTTTTAGCGGGGGTCACCCAGAGGGTAGATGGGGCCGCTGGCCCCCGAGAACCTTCTTTTCCGCCCACCTGTGGCGGCAAAGCCGCCACAGGTGGGCGGAAAAAAGAGTTCTTTGGAGGGCACAGCCCTCCAAATCTCCCAACCAACTGCGTAACTCCTGATATTTTACGCTTTACGATTCCTGTAATTTGTTCTGCCGTCAATTATATCTTTCAGCTCTGCATCCACGGGCGGTCGGGCGCCGTAGCGCGCCACCACCCAGCTGCCGATATCGTTCGCGAACTGTGCGGCCGCCGCGAGATTCCCGCTGCTCATATACTCCGCCAGAAAGGCGGCGTCGAAAGCATCGCCTGCGCCGGTGGCGTCGACAACTGGACCATCGCCGGTCGGATAATGTTGCGCGTGATCCTTGGCCAGAACAAAGCAGCCATCGCGATCGAGCTTGAGTACGACGATTGCACCATCATAGCGCTCGTGCAGCTCCTGTGCGATCGCGCGCGGGTCGCGCTCGCCGGTCAGCGCCTGGCCTTCGTCGCGGTTGGGGAACAGGATATCGACCGGCAGATCGGCGCTGATTCGCGCGAACTTGTCATGCCCAAGCTCGCGGATCATCTGGTAGGAGGCTGGATCGAACGAGACGGTAGCGCCGGCGTCTTTAGCGATCCGTGCGGCGCGCAGAGCAGCTGCGCGGGGCGGCTCGGTGAACAGCGACCAAGCCGTGATATGGACATGTGCGCAGCTCTGGAGCACAGGCTCGGGTAGGTCCTCAGGCAGCAAATGAAAATCGGCGCCCTGGTTGGTGACCATGCTGCGCTGGCCGGCGCGGTCGATCATCACCAGGATCACGCCGGTGTCGTGCTCGGCGGTGCGCGTGACGTGGACTTGCACGCCTTCGCGATCAAGGTCGGCCACGACGAGATCGCCAAAGACATCGGCGCCGACTTTGCCAACAAAGCCGGCCGGCTCGCCCACACGCGCGATCCATGCCGCGACGTTGGCGGCCGAGCCGCCCGGCGCCAACGCGATTCGCCCGGTTGTGTCGCCGCCCGGCAGCAGGATGGTATCGGGCTTGGCCAGTACATCCCAAACCAGATCGCCGACGGCGATAATTGGGCGCTGCGCGTCAGCGTTCAATGGATACCTCGAATGGTTGACAGCGGAAAACGTGTGGCGCAGTATAACACATCCGGAAGGAGCTACTTGGACGACTTTCGTCCCCTATCATGGCAGATTCTGGAGATCGTCCATATCCTTGGGCCTACCACTGGCTATCTTGTTCTGTTTCAGATCGGCCAGGTTGATTACGGGAATCAGCACGCCATCAATGGTCGTTTCCACTCGCCGTGCATAGCACGTATCAAAATCTACACCGGGAATGCTACTGAAGACTTCGATACGCAGTGGGGCAACACCAAGCCGAAGGATGTTGTTCGGCTGAAGTAGTGTTTGCGGATCGATGGCCTGAGTCGGGAACCCAAATGCCTGAATGGCGGCAAGCACTGCTTGCGCGTTCGTCGCCTCCATGTCAATCCATATATCCATGTCCGCGGTGCTACGAGGATAACCGTGGTAAGCGACTGCGTAGCCGCCGATCAGCAGATACCTAACCTGCTGTTCGTTCAATGACTGCAAGAACTCGCTGAAGTCTTGTGGTAGTGGGATCATAACCCCAATTCCTCTGTCGCAGCCACTCAACATACATCAACCGCTCCTCGGGCGTCCGGCTATGCCAGAAGGCGCGATCTTCCTGTTCCGCTTCAGAGAAGGTAGCCACACCGCTAATAGTGCGATCTAACCGCTCGATATTCAATGACATACAATACCTCCTGGGAATAGTATACCTTATATCAAAAGTAAAAGGATATCGTTGCATCCCTATTTCAGAGTACACTCGAACTAGGCCGCTCTTCTGCAGACGACTGACGTCCGGTATAACTATTCAAGCCCTGCCATGCCAGCGCCAGTATCGGAATGGTGGCGAGCACGGCGGCAATGACTCCAAGCGCAGCGAACCCGGCGTAGGCCAGGATCACGCCGCTGCTCAGGCTGCTGGTGGCCGAAGCCAGATTGACGACCAGTTCGTTAGCGCCTTGTACGCGTGGCCGCTCGGCCGGTGCCAGTGCATCCGACAGCAGCGACGAGCCGGCGATGTAGCACAGGTTCCAGCCCAGCCCGACCAGGAACAACGCCAGAGCCAACCAGGCTGTCATCAGCGAGGTCGGCGCGAGCAAGCTGCCGGCGATCAGCAGCGCGGCGCCGCCGCCGATCGCGGCCTTGCGCCCCAGCCGGTCGATCAGCGCGCCATTGACGATCGAGAGGCCAAACATGCCCAGCGTATGCGCCATGATCACCAGCGATACGTCGTCGAGCCCGTGGTTGTGGTGGTGCATGTGCAGCGACGTCACCGACATAACCAGCACCATCACGGTCTGAGCGGTCACCATTGCGATCAGGGCCAGCCAGGCGGCCGGCTGGCGCATGATCTCTGTGAGCGGCCGCGCCATTCCGGCCGGGTGCTGAGTGTCCGGGTGTTGGATGGCGATCGCGCGGCCCATGTCGCGCGGATCGGGCCGCAGGAATGCGGCGATCAGCAGGCCGGCCAGGCCGAACAGCAGCGCGCCGCTCCACATTGGGCCGGCCAGCGGGTCGAATGTCAACGAGCCGAGCACCAGGCCGCTTGGCTGGACCAGCGCCGGGCCGGCGATCGCACCGACGGTGCCGGCGAAGACCACCGTGCTGATCGCCCGCGCTCGTCGGTTCGGAATCTGCGAGTCGGCGGCGGCGTAGCGGCTCTGGTCGACTGCGCCACGTGCTCCGCCGATCAGCAGCAGCCCAAGTAGGAACAGCGCGAAGCTATGCGCGACAATCGCGGTGCCGCCAAGCATCATGCCGACCATGCCGACGAAGAAGCCAAGCGCCAGCCCCGGCCGGCGGCCCCAGCGCTGCATCAGGCGGCCGGCCGAGGGGGCCGCCGCAGCCGCGCCGATCAGGAGCAGTGTGCTGGGCAGGCCGGCCAGGTCGTCGCGCCCGCTCAGCGTCGCGCCGACGATCGCGTTGACCGTGGCATTGGCGATCAGCGCGGCCGAGCCAAGGCACTGAGTGATGAACAGGGTCGTCACGATTCGCCGCACGGCATTGGGGGTATAGGATGTAGTCATATAATTCTCAACTTTGAGGTTGATAAGCAGCCATCTTTAAGACGAACGAGCGGCCTATCGCGATACCTGTGCTCACGACAACCCGATCTCCTCCAGCAGCGGCTCTACCCGCACGGGTGCGCCCTGGTGGGCTGAGCGGCGGATCGCCTCCATCACACAGAAGGTTTCGAGCCCTTCGAGCAGGTCGGGCGAGTGTGGCTGGCCTTCGAGCAGGCAGCCGGCGAAGTAATCGGCGTAGTTGGCGAACTCGCCGTAGTGCATCCCGTGGGTCTCGTTGTTAAAGTAGTAGGCGCGCTTGGCGTACAGAGGGTCCTCGATCACCTCGCTGCCATCGGGCCGGGTGGCGTAGTAGCGCATATCGTGATATTGCGCCATGCTGGTGCCCTCGGCGCCCCAGAGCACCAACTCGATCGCGTTGCGGGCCGAGGGCAGCTCGACCATACCGTACTGGCCCATGGCGCGGGCGATCCGTCCGTCGGCGGCGCGCAAGTTGACGACGTAGGAATCAAAGCCCTGCCGGCCGTAGCGCGCGCCCATACGGCTGAGCCGACCGTAGGCGTGGACCTCGTCGATCCGGCCGAGGTACCAGCGCGCCAGGTCGATCGGGTGGCTCATGCCAAGGAAGATCCAGTCACTCTCGGTCGCGGCCCAGGGGCTTTTCTCGTAGAACCAATCCATACGGTGGATGTAGTGCGCGTCCAGCAGCTCCAGTTCGCCGATCTCGCCACGTTCGTAGGCGGCGCGCTGGCGCTGGAACGATTCGAAGAAGCGCGTGCTCTGGCCGACCAGCAGCCTGCGGCCGGTGCGCCTGGCGGCGTCGAGCACCCTGCGCGCGTCTTCGACCGACGGCACCAGCGGCTTGGTGCAGGTCACGTCCTTGCCGGCCTCGAAGGCGCGAAGGATATGCTCGGCATGCAGTGTGTCGGGGGTAAAGATGCTGACGATCTGGACATCCGGCCGCGCCAGCAGCTCGTCGTAGCTAGTGGTGTAGAACAGACCTGGCAGGATGGCGCGGGCAGCTGCGATCTTCTCTTTGCGCAGGTCGCAGCCTGCCACCGCGTGGCAGTGCCTGGTGCGGCCAAGCGCGACAAGCATCGTTCGGCCCTCGTGCAGGCCGACGACACCGACTCCAAGGGACTTTTCCATCGCATATCCGTGGAGCGTAGAGATTCGAATGACAAGGGTTGCAACGAAACCGAGGACATTATAACAGGACTTACGCGGCCGCACTTTCAAACGCCGTTTCGCCTGCCCTTCGACCCTTCGGCAAGCCCTTCGACAGGCTCAGGGGAGCCTCAGGGCAGGCACGCTCAGGATGCTCGGCAGCATGGTACTTGCCGTTTTATCTGTTCGCCCAGAGGGCACCCGGTCATGAGTTATCCCGTATTTAACACGGTGGCTGCGACGGCGTGGGAATGCGCTGCGGCGCATTCCCACGCCGTCGCAGCCACAAAATAAGACGTCGCACGTGCTCCTTCGGCGCCGCACAGCGGCGCCGAAGGAGCACGTGCGACCAGCAGATAGGAATACTGCGCCCGCAACGATATGAGACATGCTGCATTACAATATTTGCTGCGCTTCCAGGACGGCTTCGATATGTGTCTCGGCCCACGCACAGATGGCCTCAACCAGGTCAATCAGGGTTCGACCGATTTCTGGCCGCGCATCGGGAAGCGTTGATCGCGTAAGAATACCAGCAGCGCTAGCGCGACACGCGAAGACGGCTGCTCAGAACTCTGGCGCTGAGCAGCCGTCTTCGCGCGATCTGATGTCGAGAGAGAACCTAATCTGGCTGGCTGCGCAGATCCTCGCCGGCGACCCAGCCCTCCTTGCCGTCGTCGGTGCGGATGTGCCACCAGGCATGGCCGTCGGCCTGGCGCGGGCCGTCCTGCAGCGTCATCTTCGAGCCGGGCTGGAGCCGGTCGATCACGCCCTGGTCAAGGCCAGGACCCGATCGCAAGCGTAGCGGCAGCCCACCCGCCTGCGTTACCCAGGCAGTCGCGCCGGGCGCCAGGCCGCCCGCCCCGCTCGCGCCAAGCGAAACTCCGCCGCCCGCTCTGGCGCCAGCCGATTGTTGAAGCGCGGAAAGCTGGTCCTGGAGCGCCTGGATCTGCGCATGAGCTGCGTCGAGATCGGCGCTGGAGGTGGAGCTTTGCTGGTTGCTCTGCATATCTTTGAGCTGGTTGCGCAGCACTTCTATCTGAGCTTGCGCATCTTCTAACGCGACGGAGGCACCGGCGTTCTGCGCGGCCTGGGTGCGCAGGCTGTCGGCCTCGCTGGTCTTTGCCCGAAGCTGCTGCTGAAGCGCGGCAATCTGGTCGCTCAGCTTCTGCATGTCTTCGCTGACCTTCTTCATGTCGTCATTTCCGCCGAATAGTGGCGCCATGGTGCTCCTCCTTTTTAACTTCCACACAACCAGAACCCCTGAGAGAAGTAGCAATAGCTATACCTTAGACGCGGAAATAATAAGCTGTTCCAATCGGATAATTTGATTTTCAAGCTTCCTTACCCGCGGTCTGAAAGATGCTAATTTTGAGCGCAACAAGGATGTGCACGAGCGCTCATGAGCGATCGGAACGAGATCTGGGATCTCTGGTTTCCCGATGCGGCGGCCCAGGGGCTACCGTTCGCGCGTGGCCTGCTGCGAGCCACGGATGTGCTGCTGGTTCACGCGGCGCCCGCCAGCCTGCGGGTAGATGTGGTAGATGATGCGGGCAATCTCCTGGCGCGTGCTGATCGACTCCTCCGCACCGCCGAAACGCCGGTAGCATGGCTGACACGGCGCGCTGGCCGGATCGAGCGCGAGGATATCTGGCCGAGCGCAGCTGGTAGGGCTGCCAGTGGTTCTGGCAGGCGGCGAAGTGGGTATTTTGACAGCCCGGTGGAACGATCGGGAGCGACAGGAATGGCGTTGGAGCATCGAGCTGTACAGTCACAAGTGACAGATGAGGGACCAAAGACCGACCCTGGCAAGTGTGTAAGCTTGGTCTCTAGTCTTTTGTCCTTGGTCATTGGTCGGCGATTGGCTGAAGCCAGATGACACCCTCTTTCGATTGTTGGGCGCTCCAGCCTGCGCCGCCTTTACCCTCAATTTTCCACCAGATAAAACCGTCGGCCTTGGCCGGACCCTCAAGGATGCTTACGCGCTCGCCTTCTTTGAAAGCGGCTATGGCGGCTGCTTTGAGGTGCGGCTGCTTGCGGCCACGCAGCACCGCCCCATTGATATTGACAACCTGCGCCATTCCGCCGATCCGGAGCACAACTGGCGTAGCGGTGGGCACAGGTGTCGGCGTCGCAAAGATCGGCGTGCGAGTAGGCAGGTGTGTTGCCGCCGCGAGCGCGGAGGCTGGTGTGGGGGCGTGGGCGATGGCCGACTGCGATCGCATGCGCCACAAGAAGAACCCCACGAGACCGGCCAGCACGATCACGGCCGCCGCCAGCAGCCAGCCCCGCCGCCGGCGATACATATTCTGGTAGCCAGCCAGGCCACGGCTGCGGCGGGCGCGATCGTACCCTCGACGGTATTGGTAGTAGTGCTGGTAATAGAATGGGTGCGGTTCGCCCTGCGCGGCATCCGCCA
>DATFXE010000118.1:0-8206 GCA_035258585.1 Roseiflexaceae bacterium
GCACGATGAACAGGTTGACCAATGTCGATGTGATCAGGCCGCCCAGGATGACGATCGCCATCGGGTGCTCGATCTCGTGGCCGGGGATGTTGCCGGCGATCACCAGCGGCACCAGCGCCAGCCCGGCCGTCAGCGCTGTCATCATGATCGGCGCGATTCGCTCGCGCGCCCCGCGCAGCACCAGCTCGGGGCCAAAGGGCATGCCTTCCTGCTCCTCGAGATGCTGATAGTGACTGATCAGCATGATGCCGTTGCGCGCGGCGACCCCCAGGATCGTCAGGAAACCGACCAGCGAGCCGAGCGAGAGGATTCCGCTGCTGGCGAAATACGCCGCCAGCACACCGCCCACCAGTGCCACCGGCAAGCTCAGGAACGACATCGTGGCCAGGCGCCAGCTTCCGAGCGACACCCGCAGGATGGCGAAGATGATCAGCATCGCGACAAGCCCGGCGAGCAGGATGCGCTGCGAGGCAGCCTGCCGCTCGGCATACTCGCCGATCAGCTCAGGGTGGTAGCCGTGCGGGAACTCGATCTGCTTGAGGGCCGTTTCCACGTCGGCCACGGCCGAGCCGAGGTCGCGCCCTTTTACTTCGGCATCCACGTTGATGCGACGCGCCAGGTTTTCACGATTGATGGCGTTGGGAGTCGCCACGATGCGCATGTCGGCCACATCGGCCAGCCGCACCTGCTCGCCGCTGGGCGTGTCGATCAGCAGGTTTTTGATATCGGTCAGGCTGTCGCGGTTTTCTGGCAAGCTCCAGACGTTCACGTCATACGTTCGATTGCCGGTGTGAAGGTCGCCGGCTTCTTCACCCGCCACCAGATAGGCGGCCGCGCGACGGACATCGCCCGGTTTGAGGCCATACTCTTTAGCTTTGGCCAGGTCCACCTCGACTTCCACCTGCGGTATGTCGGTCAGGAGCTCCACGTGCAGATCGGTGAGACCCGGTATCTTCGAGAGCTTCTCCTCGACCTCCTTGGCCTTCTCGCGCAAGATCTTCAGATCCTGGCCATAGATGCGCACGACGATCGGGTGGCTCGACCCCGTCAGCACCTCTCTGATTCGCTCTTTCAGATAGGTCTGCACATCGCGCTGGAGCCCAGGGTAGCCGTCGACCAGCTCCTGAACCTTGGCCAGCGTGGAGTCATAATCGACCGATGGATCGACGCTGATCCAGTTCTCGGCGAAATAGACGCCGTACACCTCATCCATCAGCAGGGCCTGCCCGATGTGGGTGCCGCAGTTGCGCACCCCTGGAATGGTGCGCAGCTCTTTGCAGGCGGCGGTGGTGATCCGAACCATCTCCGGGTGCGATGTGCCGGGCTTGGCCACCCAGTGCATCAGGAAGTCACGTTCCTTGAAGGAGGGAAGCAGCTCCTGCCCAAGCAGCGGCCACACCACAATGCCGGCCACCATCGTACCGCTGAAGGCGGTGTACGCCAGGCGTGGCACGCGGATGGTCCGCGTAAGCATCCTTTCATAGGCGCGGTGGAGCCAGGGTATGATCGGCGACACGCGATCCTTGAGCGGCGCGTTGGACAAGAGAATCAGGATCAAGGCCGGCGTCACCGTCAGGGCCACCAGCGGGGATACCAGCGTCGCCACGACGTAGGCCTGGGCCAGTGGCTTAAAGAATGCCCCGGACAGGCCTTCCATGAAGAAGACCGGCAGCAGCGCCGTCATTTCGATCAGCGATGCATAGACGATCGCGGCGCGCACTTCGACCGAGGCCATCAGCACGATCGTCGACGTCGGCAGGTCGCTGCCCTCGCGCCGATACTGTCGCAGCCGCCGCACGATGTTCTCGACGTCGACGATCGCGTCGTCGACGACCGCGCCGATGGCGATCACCAGCCCTGCCAGCACCATCACGTTGATGGTGGTGCCAAAGAACGAGAGCACCAGCAGGGTGATCACCACGGTCAGCGGGATGATCGTGGCGCTGATCAGCGCGATCCGCCAATCCCACAGGAACAGCAGGAGAATCAGCACCACCAGGCCGGCCCCGATCAGCAGCGACTCAGTGAGATTGTCGAGCGCCACCTCGACGAACGTCGCCGGGCGGAAGATCGTGGTGTCGATGTCGATACCCGGCAGGCCGGGCCGCATCGCCTCGATCGCCGCCTCCACGCCCCGCGTCACCTCCAGGGAGTTGGCCCACGGGAACTTCTCGACGATCAGCAGTAGGCCGGGGCCGTCGTTGATCACGGCGTCGCCGATCATCGGCCAGGTGTCCACCAGCATGTCGGCCACGTCGCCCAGACGCACCGGCGTGCCATCGCTCTTGGTCTTCTCGCTGATCGGCACCTGGGCCAGGTCACCCGGCGTGACGATGCTCTGGACGTGCCGAATCGCGAAGCGCTGATTGGGCGTTTCGAGGAACCCACCTTTGCCGATGGTCGATCCGTCTGAATACTGCATCATGCCGGCGTCCAGGGTATCCGACATGGTCTCCAGGACTTCGTTGACCGTGACGCCGTGGGCAGCCATGCGTTTCGGATCGACGCGCACCTGCGGCATCTTGATCCGCTCGCCCCACATAGCTACATTGGCCACGCCGCGCACGGCCAGCAGGTGCTCTCTGATCTTCCAATACGTGGTCATCGACAGATCGATGACCGAATGCTCTTTCGAGGAGATCCCGATCTTCATCGTCCTGGCGGTCGACGATAGGGGCGGCAACATAAACGGCGGGGCGGCCCAGGTTGGCAGCGTCGGCGTGGCGATCGCCAGGCGCTCGGCCACCTCCTGTCGCGCCGCCATGACGTCGGTGCCCGGCTCGAAGATCAGCACGATCGACGACAGCTGCTCGACCGACTTGGAGCGCATGACCGCCAGGCCCGGCGTGCCGTTGAACACCTCTTCCAGCGGAATGGTGACCAGCTGCTCCACTTCGGTGGACGACAGGCCGAGGCAGGGGGTCTGAATCTCCACACGTGGCGGCGCGAACTCGGGAAAGACATCCACCGGCATGGCCTGCATCTGGCCAATGCCAAAGACCATCAGCGCCGCGGCGGTGAAGACGACCAGGTATCGAAACCTGAGACTTAAGGCAACGATCCATTGCATCATAGCTGGTGACCTCCATCATTCGTGAGGTCGCTTACGCTTGGCGTAATGCGTGACACGTACGACTTGATTTGTCACTTGCCAATCCCGGTATCGGTACCGTAGAGCTCGGCCACGCCGACGGTCACAACCGCCGTACCGGAGGCAGGGCCGTCGACGAGCACGACCTTGTCGCCTTCGATGTAGTCGATCGTGATCGGCTGTCGAACGAAGGTCAGCGGCGCCGGGTTGGTGTATGTCCAGGTTTCGCCTTTCAGGCCATAGACCACAGCGGCATAGGGGATGACCTTGCGCTGGGCGCCCTTGACCTGCTCCTCGCTGACTGTCGCAGTCTGGATCGAGAGCCGTTGGGCGGCTTTCTCGGTCAGCGTCACGCGATTGAATTCGGACCCATCGATTTTCTCGACCTTAGCGGGTTTGGGTTTGTCTGCCGCGGCTGTTTGCGTCTGTCCGCACGCCGCAAGCTGTAGGCTGGCGATGATCAGGACGGCAACCGCCATCATCGATCGGTTCATGCGCCGCATCTAGCTTCCTCCTTTACATCTCGTTCGCTTTCAGCGCGGATCGCAGGTGTTGAGTGATAGGTGCCGAGTGTGTGATCCTGCCATCCAACACCCGACACCTTGCTTGAGCAAGCAACGCGTCAACCAGCGGCCGAGCTGGCTGCCACCATTGATCGGCTCGACGTATCAGGCGCGGTGCTGGCGCCAAAGCGTAGGTAGAGCGCCGGTATCACGAACAGGTTCAGCACCGTCGACGTAACCAGGCCGCCCAGAATGACCACAGCCATCGGGTAGACCATCTCGAGGCCTGGGATATCGCCGAACACCACCAGAGGCGCGAACGCCAGCGCTGTGGCCAGCGCTGTAATCAAGATCGGCACAAATCGTTCGCTAGCCCCGCGGACGACCAACTCAGGGCCACTGGATGCACTTTCCTGCTGTTCGAGGTGCTGATAATGTTTGATCAGCAGAATGCCGTTGCGCACCGCGATCCCCAGCAGCGTGAAAAACCCAAGCAGCGAACCGAGCGAGAGCATGCCGCCGCCTGCGTACGCCGCCAGTACCCCGCCCACCAGGGCTGTGGGCAATGTCACGAAGGTGACCGCCGCCAGGCGCCAGCTCTGGAAGGCCGCCTGCAGAAGCAGGAAGATCCCAAGGACAGCGACAGCCACAACGGCCAGGACGCGCTGCAGTGCCGCCTGCCGCCCCGCGGCCACGCCGAGCACCTCGGCGTGGAACTCAAGCGGGAACGGGATCTGCTGGAGGCGCTGCCTGATGTCGGCCGTGACCAGGCCGAGATCGCGCCCGCTTACCTTGACGCCGACATCGACGAAACGCGAGACGGTGTCTCGTTTGATCACCGTCGGGGCCGGCATGATGCGAACATCTGCCACCTCACCTAGCCGCACCTGCTCGCCGCTGGGCGTGTCGATCATCAGCTCGCGAATATCGCTCAGGCTGTTGCGTATCTCGGGCGTGCCCCACACCACGACGTCGAACACCTTCTGTTCCTCGAATAGGTTGCCGACGTGCAGGCCCGACAGCAACGTCGTCGCCGTGCGGCGGATATCGCCCGGTTTGAGCCCGTAGCGTTCTGCCGCGGCCAGATCGACCTGGATCTCCACCTGTGGCTCATCAGCCTGAATATCCGCGCGCGCCTCGACGACGCCACCGATCTCGGACAGGGCCTTCGTGACCTCCTGCGCCTTCTCGCGGAGGATTGGCAGATCGTAGCCATAGACGCGCACGACGATATCCTGGTTCGGTTGTGTCAGCGCTTCTGTGAGTCGGCTCGGCTGATATGCCTGGACGGCGCGAACGATCCCAGGGTAGCCGTCGATAACCTCCTGAATACTGGCCACCGTTGCGTCATAGTTGGCCACCGAATCGAGGCTGATCCAGAACTCGCCCGAGTTGATGCCGACGATTTGATCGCCCGTCTCGGCGCGCCCCACATGGGTGCCGACGTTGCGAACGCCTGGAACAGCCCGCAACTCCTGGCTGGCTTGCGCCGCGATCCGGTTCATTTCGGAACGCGATGTGCCGGGCGCGGTCTGCCACTGAATCAGCAGGTCGGTCTGCTTGAACGAAGGCAGGAGCGACTGCCCGAGGAGTGGCACCACCGCGAGCCCTAGCAGCACCAGCACAACGATCGCCAGGTATGCCGGGCGCGGCGTGCGGATAGCCCGCGCAAGAAAAGCGCTGTAGCCACGCTGCAGCCGCCCGACCAGCGGGGATTGGCGGCGCTCGATCGGCGCCCTGGCCAGCAGCAGCAAGCTCAGCGCCGGCATGACGATCAGAGCCACCAGCAGGGAGGCCAGCAGCGCCAGCCCATAGGAGATCGCCAGGGGCTGGAAGAATGCGCCGGACAGCCCGCCGATGAAGAAGACCGGCAGCACGGCCAGCAGCACGATCAGCGTCGCGAAGGCCAGCGAGCCGCGCATTTCGAGCGAGGCTTCCAGAATGATCGCTGCCGCCGTCCTATCGCTGCCCTCCTGGCGCGCCTGCCGCAGCCGCCGCACGATGTTTTCGACGTCGACGATCGCGTCGTCGATCACAACGCCCGGGGCGATCGCCAACCCCGCCAGAACCAGCGCATTGAAGGTGGCCCCGCGCAGGTAGAGTACGAACGCCGCTGTGACGAGCGAGAGCGGGATAGCGATCAGGCTAATCAGCGCGGTACGCCAGTGGAACAGGAAGGCGCCGAGCACCACGGCCACCAGGATGGCGCTGATCAGCAGCACGATAGCGAGGTTGCCCAGCGCCAGCTCGAGGTAGTTCGCCGGCCGGAAGATATTGGAGTTGATCTCGATGCCCTTGAGGCCGGGCCGCATCGCCTCGAGCGCTGCCTCGACACCTTGCGTTACGTCCAGGGTGTTCGCCCCAGGGAATTTTTCGATCACCAGCAGCAGCCCCGTGCCATTGTTGACCACCGCATCTCCGATCAGCGGTTGATGATCTTCTACCACCTTGGCTACGTCGCCCAGCAGCAGCCCCTCGCTCTCGACGACGCTCACTTTAGCCAGATCCTCGGGCGTGACGATCGGCAAGAGGTGCCGGATGCCGAGCCGTTGGTTGGGAGTATCGATCCACCCGGCGGTGCCAGGCGACGAAGACTCCAAAAAACTCAAGGGCGATACCCACAGCGCTTCCCCGGTGGTTTCGATGACTTGATGCAGCGTAACACCTTTAGCTTTCAACTGCTGCGGATCGACCAGTACCTGCAGCTGTCGCTCGCGCTGGCCCCAGACGGCCACATTTGCCACGCCCGGCACGCCCATCAAGCGCGGCTTGATGTTCCATCGCGCCAGCACGCCCATCTCGATCGGGGACAGATCCTTCGAGGAGAGCCCGACGATCATGACCCGGCTCGACGACGATAGCGGCTGGAGCATGACCGGCGGCTTGGACACGTTTGGCAGCGCATGCGCCTGTGTCAGGCGCTCTTGCACCATCTGCCGTGCTCGAATGGGGTCGGTCCCCGGCTCGAAGACCAGCAAGATTCTCGACAGCCCGGTGATCGACTCGGAGTAAAGTTGGTCGAGCCATGCCACCCCGTTGAGCAAATCCGCCTCCATTGGAGTGGTGATAAGCGATTCCACCTCGTCGGCGGAAAGCCCGAGCGCTTCGGTCTGAACTTCGACCAGCGGCGGGTTGAATTCGGGATAGACGTCCACCGGCATGCTGCGAAGCTGCGAGATACCAAAAGCCATCAGCACCGCGGCGAGAATGACGATCAGGAATCGCAGCTGCAAGCTCGCCCCAACGATCCAACGCATCATAGCTGGAACCCTCCTTCCTAATCGACGCCAATTGAGCTTAATAGGCTGTCAAGCCGGCGAACACTTTCTCATGCGCGCTTCCCGAGCTTCAGCCAGAAGCTGCTCGTTTCGGCGGCGTAGATGAAGCGGTGATGCGCGAGGCTGATGTGGGGCAACGCGTTGCCAAGGGGCCTCCATTTGGCAACTTCGCGCCGCATAGCTCCTCGAAGCATTCGTGTGTGCCCACGTTCGGGAATGCCAATATCATACGGGCTACGCTAGGAGAGCGCATCGTATGAAGCAATACCATTGAATGGCAAGAATCGGTGGTTTTTTGCCCGCTCTAGATCCTCGGAATCGTCTATCCGTAGGGGGCAGGAATATGCCAGCCGCACTGGCATGAATGATACTGCTGGCTTACTCAGATAGGAGGTTTGGAGGGCAAAGCCCTCCAAGAAGCATTTGGTTTTGTGGGTGGTTCGGGCGGCTTTGCCGCCCGAACCACCCACAAAACAGAAACGTCTCGGGGGCCTGCGGCCCCCGCACCCCCACCTGGCGAGTTTGCCAGCAGTATCATGAATGCGCTAGTACAGCCTGTCGTAAGTTCGTTGCTAGTTCGCCTGGATGCGAATGCAGGGGTTGAGGGTTAGGAATAGGGGGATGGGGCTTTAGCGAGCTCGCTTGGTGATATTGTGCCGGTGCGCGAAGAGCACCATTTCGAGGCGGCTTTCCACGCCGAGCTTGGCGAAGATCGAGGTGAGATGGTGGCCGACAGTCGTCTCGGTGATCGAGAGGCGATGGCCGATCTGCTTATTCTTGAGCCCCTCGCCGACCAGCGCGATCACTTCGCGCTCGCGCTCGGTGAGCATAGCGATGCGAGCCGCCTCGGCGTTGACCGGCCTGGTCTCGCCCACCGCTAGCTCGTCGAGCAGGCTTGCCAGCATGGCGCGCTCGAGCCAGACTTCGCCGGCGTGGACTTTTGTGATCGCCTTGAGCAGCACCTCGGGCGCCTGCTCTTTGAGTACCAGGCCGCGCGCCCCCCGGCGGATCGCCAGGCGGTGCCCTTGGTCATCGCGCACGCCGGTGAGCACCAGCACACGTGCCTGGCCAGCTACGCTGCGCAAGCCGGGCAAGAGCTCGACGCCACTCTCGGCGCCCAGATCGAGGTCGAGTAAAATGATATCGGGCTGTTCGCGTGCCGCAAGCGCAAGCGCGTCGGCGTGGTTCGCGGCCTCGCCTACCACCTTCAGATTCTGCCGGCTCTCGATCAGCAGGCGCAGCCCGGCGCGAACCACCGCGTGATCTTCGATCAACAGGACGCGAATGATCTGTATCGGCATGGTTGGCATTGGTTGAGTGCGAATGGATGTCAT
>DATFXE010000119.1:0-3142 GCA_035258585.1 Roseiflexaceae bacterium
TGAAGATCGGCGTCGAGCGCGGCGACGCGCCTGGCCGGCGCAGCTTGACGGTATGTGCGCCAGGGGTGGTGTTGAGATATTCTTCGACCTCGCGTGAGTCGAGCGAGTCGTCGAGCAGCTGATCATCGAGGTAGAAATCGACGCTGGCGAAGTGCGCCGCGTGCGCGGGCCGCACACGCACGCCGCTGCCTCCGCTGGCGCTGCTGATCTCGATCGAGCCGCCGTGCTCGGCCAGGTAATGGTACCCGAAGCCATTCTGTTCGCTTATCGTCGCGGCATCAGGTGTGAACTCGAGACCGCTAGGGTCGATCGTCATCGCCACGACAGCTTGCGCGACGCCATGGGCCGGAATGGTGATCGGCCCTGCCGGCGGCTGAACCGTGACGCCCGTCTCGGTGGCAACCGCCGTCGCGGCCAGTGTGACGGTGCGGTCGGCATCTCCGGTATTCTCGAGCTGAAGTGTCCGCGTGGCCGTCCATGTCGCCGCTACCCAGGGTGCTCCGTAGCTCAGGCCGCCGCCGTCGGCGCCATACGCCAGCAGGCTCACGCTATCCAGACCGGCCAGGTTGAGCCGCCCGCCCCCCACGAGCGATGGTGGCGCATTGACCGGCAATGCGGTGTCGATCAGCGCCGCCTTGATTTGCGCCGGGGTCCAATCGCGATGCAGCTGGCGTAGCAGCGCGGCCGCGCCGCCGACTTGTGCGGCAGCCGCGGCTGTGCCGCTGAGCGTGGTGACATCCCCGCCGGCCCCGACTGCCGCCGAGCGCAAGTTGACGCCAGGAGCCGCGATATCCACTTTTAGAACGTCATTGCCGCGGCGCGGCCCGCGCGCCGAGAACGCCGCGAGGTTGCCGCTCTCGTCCGTCGCCCCGACCGCGATCGCCAATCTGGCGCTGGCCGGCGAGTTGACCGAATAGAATGTCTTGACATCGTCGCCGGCCGCCACGACGACGACCACGCCCGCTCGCACGGCATTGTCTACCGCGATCGCGTCGGGATCGTCGTCGCTGCCGAAAGGTGTGCCGACCGAGATCACCAGTACATCCAAATGATCGGCCGGGTTGCCGTCGCCGTTCGGGTCGACCGCGCGCTCGATTGCCTGTGTAAGCAGCGCCGTCGAGCCATGGCAGCCGAAGACTTTCAGCGCGTACAGCTGCGCTTCCGGCGCTACGCCAGGAGCGACCCGCAGCGCGCTCAAGTCCACGCCCGGGCCGTATGGGCCGTGGTAGGTTGTGCCGTCGGCGGCGACGCCAAAACCAGCGGCAAGACCGGCGGTATGTGTGCCGCGGCCAACCTGCCCGTCCGGCAGATTGCATTCGCGTGGGTCCGGGTCGGGCGTGGGTATATCGCTGCCGCTGACTCCGGCGGCATCATAACTGTCGCCCGCGAAGTCGAAGCCGTCGACTTTGGCGGTCGGAAATGAGCCGGGCTCGATCACACTGGGGTTGTTAGCGGCATAGGCGGCCGGCGTGCCAGCCCCGCCGAAGTCGGCATGGGTGTAGTCGATCCCGCGATCGATCAGGCCGATTCGCATGCCCTGGCCGGTCGCAGCGGCGACAGCTGCGGCGATCGGCTGCGCGCCGCCCATCAGGCTTGTAGCGCTGGATGGCTGCTTCGGAGGGATCACCGATACGCGCGCTACGCCAGGCAGCCTGCTCAGCCGGTTCAGCTGATCGGCCGGGATCGCCAGCGCGACGCCGGGATAGACCAGGCTAGTCTGGAACAGCACCTGCGCGTTGAGCGCGGCGAGCTGAGGCATCAGCGCCGCCTGGGCCACCGCGACCTGCCGGCGCTGCGATAGGCTGTTCGGGTCGCCAGGAGCGGCCGGTGCTGGCGTGGCGAGTTCCACCATTACCGCCAGCCGCCCGCTGGAACTGGCCAGGTTAGGAGGTGGATTCAGCCCTGTCGATGAATACGAAACTGGCGGCGGACTGGCCAGATCAGCAAACGAAGCTGTCGGCAACAGCGCCGCAATAAGGGCGACGCTAAGAAATGTTAGCGAGAGCGAAATTCGTCGGCCCATAGTGCTTCCTTTGATCACGCGTCGTGGCGTGGTCTTTCCATTGTGTTGTTATGTGTACTGCGCAGTGCAGAACGCACTCCTCGACAGCACGAACTATCCCCGTGCAGCCTTTCGCGGTGGAACATCTGCCCTCTACTAATCTCTGCACAAGCAACGAATACCTTCGCTGGGAAGGTGTGGAGGGGGCACCCAGAGGGTAGTCGGGCCCCTCCACGCCTCCCCAGGTGGGGGTTCGGGGCGGCCGGGTGCCCACACCCAGAGGGTACCCGGCGTCGCCCCCGAACCCCCACTAAAAAATAAGCAATCAATGCAGAGATCAGTAATTGCGGTCACCAAGTGGCGATCGCGGCTCTTGAATGCAGGATCGCTTGGGATAAGTTGAATGATATTACGGGCGGAACGTGTATCACCTATCATAACATACGGATGCAAGTAGTAGTATGACGCTTTTGTCACACTCATCCGCTATCATCGATAGTTGGCTTACAAAAAATTCATTTGAAGGAGTTACTCGGCGCTTCCTATTGACAAAAAAGGGTTCGGGAGCAGCGCTCCCAAACCCATCGCCGTCGCGCGAAACCTTTTCACCAAATGATTATGGCGCACTATCACCGATCGCGCTTAGTGCCTCGTCCAGTTTGCCGCGCGCCCCTGTGCCGCCAATATCCCAGAACCAGAGTGCGCTTGGGCTATCGCGCTTCAGGCTGAGCGGGCCGCGTGGGCCGGGTGCGGCCTGCTCGAGCGTGACATAGGCCAGGCCCTTGTCCAGCGCCGTGAATTCGCCGATAGCGCCGAGCGAGATCCCCGCTCCTATCAGCTTGTCGGCGCCATCCTTGAGGGCGCGCGCATGGATGGTGTAGCTCTGCGCAACCTCGCTGGCGCAGGCGATGTTGAGATAAAACAGTGTACCGTCGGCGTTCCAGGCCAATGGGCGATTCCAGTAGCCAGTGCCGATCTGGCCCTGGCTGGGCAGCGCCGCGCCCGTTGCGTCGATCAGCAGCAGGTCGGCCCCCTCGGCGTTGGCGCGCAGCCCTTCGACGGCGATTGCGCTGCCGTCGGGTGCGGCCAATGGCCGGCCAAGCGCCTCGTAGCGATCGCCCTTGACCAGATCCGCGCCGA
>DATFXE010000120.1:0-8855 GCA_035258585.1 Roseiflexaceae bacterium
CGCAGTCGGCGCCGCACTGGACTTGACCTTCGATGGCCGGCGCCTGCCCCTCGACGAGCTGCGCCACACCCTGGCCTCGCGCGATCTGCTGCTGGTCCTCGACAACTGCGAGCATCTCCCGGTCGCGGCCTTCGCCCAGGAGTTGCTGGCATCAGCGCCGCACCTGCGTCTGCTCACCACCGCGCGCACCCCGCTGGACCTGGCCGGCGAGGTGCTGGTGCGGCTGGAGGGGCTGCCGGTGCCCGCGGCCGGCGCGGCCAACCCGGCCGACTACGCGGGGGTACAGTTCTTCCTGGCCCAGGCACAGCGCCACGCACCCGACTTGGGCGCCTCCGCCGACCTGGCGGCGGTGGCCCGACTGTGCCGGCTGCTCGATGGCCTGCCGCTGGCGCTCGAACTGGCGGCGCGCTGGGTCGGCCACTACACCTGCGACGAGATCGCCGCCGAGATCGCCGCCGACCTCGACTTCCTGGCCATCCACGGGCGCGATGCCCCGGAGCGGCATCGCAGCATGCGCGCCGCCCTCGACTACTCCTGGACGATGCTGCGCGAGGTGGAGCGCCAGGCGCTGGCGCGGCTCTCGGTCTTTGGCGGCGCCTTCGACCGCGCCGCGGCCCAGGCGGTCGCCCTCACCCCGGCGACGCTGCTGGCGGCGCTGGTCGATGCCTCGCTGCTGCGCCACCTGGGGGTCGGGCACTACGGCTTCCACGAGCTGGTGCGCCAGTTCGCCGCCGCACGGCTGGCCGATCGTGGCGAGGCCGAGGCGCTGGCCGAGCGCCACGCGCTCTACTACCTGGAGCTGCTGGCTGGCCAGGAGGCGGCACTGTATGGGGATGCGCCACAGACAGCGGCTGCGGTGTGCCGCCTGGCCGCCGACAACATGCGGCAGGCCTGGAGCTGGGCGGTCGAGCACGGCACCTGGGAGGCGCTCGGGCGTGGTCTGCCGGCACTGCGGCAGTATGTGCGGCGCGACGGCCTGTTCTATGAGTATGCGCCACGGGTCGGAGCGGCCGCAGCGCGCCTGGATGCGCTGGTTGCCGCCGGCAGCGCCACTCCTGAGCAGCTGGTGCTGCTGGGCCGGCTGCGCGGCACCGAGGCCTCCTTCCTCGTGCACCAGGCGGCCGCCCAGGCGCCAGCCATCGCCCGCGCCGCCATTGCCATCGCTCAGCAGGCCGGCGACGCTCTCGGCGAGGCCTACGGCTACCTCCAGCTGAGCAACGCGATGGTGCCCTACATCGCGTCGCTGGCGCCGCGCGAGTCGCCGCCGGCACTCGACTGGCTCGAACGGGCAATCGCCCTGTGCCAGAGGGTGGACGACCCGGCGCCGCGCGAGCGCCGCTTCGCGAGCGAGGTGGAGGCCGATTGTCTGCTCAAGCTGAGCACCATCCAGATCGACCTGCGCGAGTACGAGAGCGCCTGCGCCCTGACCGAGCAGGCGCTGGCGCTGACACGCAAGAGCGGCGACCGGATGCAGGAGGCCCGCGCGTTGAACTTCGCGGCGATGGCGCTGGAGAACGCCGGGCGCTACGAGGCGTCCTCTGAGCGGCGGATGCTGATGCTGGAGCTGGCGCGAGCCAACGGCAGCCGCCCGGAGGAGCATCGCGCCCTCAACAACCTGAGCTGCACGCTGATCTACCTGGGCGACTACTGTGCGGCGCTGGAGTACGCCCAGGCGGCAATCGGGATGTTGGGGGAATGGATGCGCAGCCCCTACGAGAACGCCGACTCGTATCACACCTTGAGCTGGGCGGCCTGCCGAGCGGGGGAGCACGAGCTGGCGCTGGAGAAGGCCCGGCAATCGCTGGAGTTCGCCCAGGCGGCGAAAGCCCCCCAATACCAGACCTTGCCGTTCCTCGCGCTCGGCGATGCGCTCTACGAGCTGAGGCGTCACGCCGAGGCCTGTCGGGCCTACGCGGCGGCGCTCAAGATCGGAGGCGAGCAGCAGATGCCGCCGCTCATAGCCGTCGCGCTGGCCGGGATGGCGCGCTGCCGCCTGGCGGAAGGTGCGATCGAGGAAGCCTGGGCGGCGATTGATGAACTGCTGCGCGGGACGAATGTGCTGACGCTGGGGAGCCTGTGGGAGCCGCTGCGGGTGGCCGAGACCTGTCACCGCGTGCTGCGAGCGAGGGGCGACCCGCGCGCCGACGAGGTGCTGCGCAGCGCCGCCGCGCTCCTGGAGCAGCAGGCCGACATGATCAGCGACCGCGGGCGGCGGCGCATGTTCCGCGAGCAGGTGGCTGCCCACCACGCGATCCTGGAAACGCTGGCTGCTGAGGCAGCGGCCTAATCGCTTTGGATGTTCGTGATGTTAGCGTGACTGCTTTTTCTGGTTGTGGTGCTGGCGGCCTTGCCGCCAGCACCACAACCAGAAAAGGCATCAGGAAGGGCGCAGCCCTTCCTTACCTACTCTTGTGAGCCTGGCCGGGGGTGGCGGGGGCCGGGTGGCCCCTGCCCGCCGCGCAGGCGACCGATTTCTAGC
The DNA here is from genome assembly GCA_035258585.1 of Roseiflexaceae bacterium. Lineage (GTDB taxonomy): Bacteria > Chloroflexota > Chloroflexia > Chloroflexales > Roseiflexaceae > DATFXE01. Next base: position 2,480 of record DATFXE010000120.1, read on the forward strand.
TTGCCAATGTGCTAACGGCAATATCCAGTGCAGGCGCAGCGCCACACGCGCGCTTGCTCACAGCTCACACCACCCCATTCTCCACAGCGAAGCGCGTGGCGGCGCTGCGCGAGTTGACCTGCAGCTTGCCATAGATCGAGGTCAGGTGCGTGCTGACCGTGCGCGGGCTGAGCACAAGCTTCTCGGCCACCTGCGCGTCGGTCAGCCCCTGGGCCACCAGCCGCAGCACCGCGATTTCGCGCGCAGTCAGGCCGGCGGGATGCCCTGCCGGAGTGGCGGCCGACCCCTCCATTCGCCGGGATTCCCCGGCAGCTGCCGGCGCCGCGCGCTCGACCGGGCGGGGCGGCGCCTGGGCCGCGGCGATCGCCTGCTCCAGCGTGGGCGCGACGCTCCCTGGGGCGGCCCAGCCCAGCAGCCGCTCGGCGTGCGGCCGGTATGAGTCGAACGAGACCGGCTCGGCCGCCACGAACTGTGCCAGCTCGTCGGCCCAGGCGGCCTGCCCGGCGCGCCGCACAATTGGCGCGAACGCGGCCATGATCGTCACGACCTGGGGCACGGATTGCGTGCCAAGCGCCAGCCGCAGCGCCTCTTGCAGCAGACACGTGGCGGCCGGATCGTGCGATTGTGTGGAGGCCAGCTGGCCCAGGTTGATCAGCGACTCGGCCATACCCCACTGGTTGCCGATCTCACGCAGCAGCATCAGGCTCTGGGCATAGCGCTGGCCGGCCTCGGCCAGGCTGCCCAGCGCCATCGCCGCGTCGCCGAGCCGGTTGTAGCAGATCGCTACGCCGCGCGTGTCGCCCAGATTCTCGCGCGTTTGCAGGCTCTGCTCGAAGAACCAGCGCGCCTCGGCGTACTCGCCCAGCGCGTAGGCTACCTTGCCCAGGTTGGTCAGGGAGAAGGCCATGCTCCAGCCGTTGCCGATCTGCTGCTCGAGTGCGAAGCTGCGCTGCGACCACGCCTGCGCCTCGGTGTAATCGCCGCACTCATAGGCCGTCTGCCCGAGGATATTACAGGCGATCGCGCGGCCGTAGTCGTCGCCCAGCGACTCGGCGATCGACAGGGCCTCGCGGCAGAGCGCGCGGGTCTGGGCGTAGTCGCCCAGATACGAGCAGACCGCCCCTAGGTAGTTGAGAGTAAACACCATGTCGGCGCGCGCGTCGAGCTGGCGCAAGATCGCCAGGCTCTGCTCGAACAGCGTTTTCGCCTCGGCCTGGTGCCCCAAATAGAATGTAAACCAGGCCAGCCGCGCCAGTAGCTTGCCATAGACCAGCTGGTCGGCTGCGCCCTGGCAGGCCGCCAGCGCCTGGCTGGCCAGCCCGAACGCCTCGGCGCCCTCGTGAAACCAGCTGCGCATATCGTAGAAATGAAACAGGCTATCGGCCGCGTTCCCGAGCGCCGCGCTATCAGCCGTGGTGACAGCGCAGCGCCATGCCGCGCGGATCTGCTCGATCTCCCTGTCGATCGCCGCCAGCGCCGCGCCCTGCTCCTTGCCGCGCAGCTCGCCCGTGCGCCCGCCCAGCCAGCCAGAATAGTAGGCCGAATGGCGAGCCGCGGCGGCCTCGGCCTCGCCCGCGCGCGCCAGGTGCTCGGCCAGATACTGGCGCAGCAGCTCCAGGATCACGTAGCGCGGCAGCCCCTCAGTCGTGACCCGGCGGACCAGCGACTTATCGACCAGCGCCGCCAGGAGAGTTAAGAGTTCTGAGTTCTGAGTTCTGAGTTGAGCCATGTTCGGCTCTGAACTTTGAACCCTTAACTCAGAACTCAGAACTGCCGTTTCGGCCTCGCGCGTGAAGCTGCCGCGAAAGACCGCCAGCTGCCGCAGCGCCTGCTGCTCGGGCGCGCTGAGCAGGTTCCAGGAATAATCGAACACCGCCCGCAAACTGCGCTGCCGCACCGGCAGATCCTGCATGGCGCTGCTCAAGAAATCCAGGTTGCGCGCGATCTCCTGCGCGATCTCATCGCACGATAGCACACGAATCCACGCGGCCGCCAGCTCAATGCCAAGTGGCAAACCCTCGACCAGCTGGCAGATCCGCGCCACCGCCGGCCCCGTCTCGGCGCTGAGCGCAAAATCAGGCTGGAGCGCCTGCGCGCTCTGCACGAACAGCTCGATCGCGTCATAGCGCGCCAGCGCCTCCAGGCCGGGGACCTGGCCCGGCGCCGGAAAGGGCAGGCCGGCCAGTTCCATCACCTGCTCGCCGCGCATGTTGAGCCGTTGGCGTGTTGTAACGACGATCGTCAACGCTGGCGCGGCCTGCAGCAGGCTGGTGATAAACGCCACGCCGCCAGCCACATGTTCGAGATTATCCACCAGCAAGAGTATCGCCTTCTCACGCAGGTACTGGATCACCTGGGCGGCCGGCGACTCAGGGCCTGCCAGCGCGATCCCCAGCGCGCTGACGAGCGTGGTGGCCAGTACGTCGGCGAGCGTCTCGTGCTCGCCGAGCGTGGCCAGCGGCGCCAGGCACACGCCATGGGCGAACGGCGTCTCGACACCGGGAGCGGGGATGAGCGACAGAGCTGCCTCAAGGGCCAGCCTGGTCTTGCCCACGCCACCCGCACCGGTGATCGTCAGCAGGCGGGTATTCTGCTGGCGCAGGCGCGCGGTCACCTGCGCGCACTCGGTGTCGCGCCCGACGAATGGCGTGAGCGCGGCCGGAAGATTGTGCGGCGGGCGCGCTGGCGCGCGGGCCGCGGCGTCGCTCGGAGTTTGCTCGAAGCCTGGCTGGTCCATAAGCATTTCCTTGATAGGGTCACTAGCTTGACGATCGACGATAGACGTAATCTTCGCCTCGCTACCGACCATCGTCTTTCGTCTTTCGTCCAAGGATCAGAGCGCCCGTACCGCCAGCAGCGTGATATCGTCGGCCTGGGCCGCCGAGCCGTGGTACTCCTCCACCGTCTGGATCAGATGATCGCAGAGCTGCTGGGCGCTGGCCTCGCGCGCGCCGCGCACGGCCTCGACGATCCGCTGCGCCCCAAACAGCTCGTCGCGGGCATCCATGGCCTCGGTCACTCCGTCGGTAAACAGCAGCAGCGTGCCGCCAGGCGGCAAATAGACGCTCTGCGCGTCGAGCATGGGTGTTGGAAACAGCCCCAGCGGATGCCCGCGTCCCATCTGAAGCGCCAGCCGCTCTCCATTGGCGTCGAGCAGCAGCGGCAGCTCATGGCCGGCGCGCACAAACGCGAACTCGCGCGTGTCGCGGCACAGCACGCCATACAGAACGGTCACGAACATGCTGCGGGTATCGCGGCTCAGCAAGTGGCGATTCACCTCTCGCAACACCTGCTCGGGCGTATCGATGCGCAGCGCCTCGACCCGTAGCAGGCTTGACGCCAGCGCCATAAACAGCGCCGCTGCCATGCCTTTGCCGGACACATCGCCGATCACCACGCCTAGGTGAACGGGACCGAGCGGGATGACATCATAAAAGTCGCCGCCGACCATGCGCGCGGCGACCATGCGCGCGCCTATGTCGAAGCCGGCCAGGCGCGGCAGTGCGCGCGGCAGCATGCTTTCCTGGGTCTCGCGCGCCAGCCGCAGCTCACGCTCCAGCGTCTCCTGCTGGATGATCCGCGCTTGTGCGGCCTGCAGGTCGGCGTACGCCTGGGCCAGCCGTGCATTCTTCTCACGCAGATCGCGGATCGCCAGATCGTGCGACTCGCGCAGGCGTACACTCAGCACCCGCAGCATCTCGTAAGCCAGCAGCGGGTGGCGGTGCAGCAGCGCGTCGAAGTCGGCGCGGGTCAGCTCCAGCGCGCGGGCATCCTCCTCTACGCGCACGCTGGCCGTCCGTAGGCCATCCTGGCTGAGCAAACTCATCTCGCCGACGAACTCGCCCGCGCCGCGCACCCCGAGCAGGCGTTCGTCGGCGGTGCCGAGCGCCTTGACGATCGCGATTTGGCCATCCAGCACGATATAGAACCGGTCGCCAAGGTCGCCTTCGTGAAACAGCACCGTGCCGGCGAGGTAGGATTTCTCTTCAAGCGATGCCGCCATATCGGCCAACTCGCCCGGCGGCAGCGAACCAAGCAGCGGCACACGCTTGAGCAGCCTGATATCCATGACCTAGAACCAATACCTTTCGAATAACGCCGCTCACCTTCCGGGAAGCTTGATCCGGCGTTTTGTAAGCCACCTTCCCGGAAGGTCATGCAGCAGCCCATTTAAAAGGTATTGCACCTAGAACGAGCCGACGGCCTGGTTGAAGTCGCGATGAACCTGTAGAAACATATCATAGCCAGCGATCTTCAGCACCTCCTGGACGTTCGGCGTGGGCTTGAGCAGCTTGAGGTGCGGCGACGAGAACGTGCCGGCGGCGATGCCTGTTTTGGTGGCCTCATCGCTCTCTTCCGGCGTATCGGCTCGCAGCAGCGTGTAGATCGCATGCAGCGCGCGCAGGCCGGCCGTCGCCATATAGGGCACCTCGGTCAGATCGAGCAGGATATTGCGCGCGCCGCCGTCGTAGGCCTCCCGAGCGCGCGCCTCCAGCTCGCGGTTATCGGTGATTGCGCCCGTGACACGAAGGACCGTCACCGGCACTCGCCCCTCGGCCTGAGAAACCGTCACTTCCATCGTTGCCCTCCTATCTGTACAGCAGAATGGAGATTGGATACTGGAGATTTGAGAATGCTACGACAAGTACTCTCCAGTGTCCCTGCTCGAACCCTCTAGAATGATGCAATCGCCGCCTGTCTATCGCTATGTATCTCGAAGAGATCGCTCATGCTGGTCAATTGCAGCGTGCGGGCAACCCTTGGCTGGGGGTCAAGCAGCTTGACCTGCGCCTGGACTCCTCCGCCGCGAGCGTGATCGATCGAATGGTATGCCTGCCAACCGTCCTGCGGATCGGGCGGCTGCTCGCCGCGAAGCAGCAGCGCCACGCTATGAATCGCTACCACACCCGAGCTGCCCATGAAGGGCATATTGCCGAGATCGAGCAGCAGATGGCGCGTGCCGGCGGCGTAGAGCTCGCGCGCCTTGTCGATCACCTGCTCGTAGTTCGATGCGTCCATGTCGCCGTGGATCGCGAGGATGGCGATCGGGACACGGCCCTGGACCTGCTCAATGGTCATGTGCATCTGCTACTCCTTGCGACTGCCTGCCAGAATACCGCATTTTAGCAACGTGAGCTCGTTCTCGCCCTCCGGCGTGACACGGTAGCTTAGAGCATCGATCGCATTGCGTGTGAGATGGAGGCCCATACCGCCAAGCGGCCGCTGGTGCAGCGGCAGGCTCAGATCCGGCGCCGCCACGCCAGTCGGGTCGAACAGCGGGGCCTTGTCGCGCAGCCGCACCTCGATCGCGTCGCTAAGCGGCCGCAGCTCGATCTCGATCGTCCCCGGCCTGCCACGGTAACCATGGACCACAATATTCGTGGCCATCTCATTCACCGCCAGAGCTAGATCATAGATTGCCGACGAGTCGGTGCCGAGCGCCAGCGCCTGCCGCTCGACGAACGCGCGAATCGCCGCAAGGTGTTCAACATCGGCCGCGACACGCAGCGCAAAAACGTTGCTCATGCTATCGGTGTCCATCGCTTGGTCGCACAGACCAGCCCATCGCGGCGACCGCGGGAGATCTCTGTGCGCCGCACGAATTGCCGACGCCAGGATCCCGGTTGATTTGAAACCATCATGCTGAGTACCAATGATTATACAGGACAATCACGCTGGTGACTAGCCCATGTCACAGCGCAACTGTCCACGATAGGGCGTAGCGGTTGCACCGCCCCCGAACCCCACCGCGTATGTCGTGTTATTTACACGAATTAATACGAACAATGGGCGTAATATGCCGGCGCAAAGCGATCTTTACAGTATGTTCATTATTTTCTCGCGTTTATGTACAAAAATAAGCTAGACGTTCCTCAAATAGACTGCTATACTCAATCTATCTCCCCGCACAACGTATACTGGTCGTAGAGATGCCGGCGAAACGATATGGGAAAGCCGCCGCGCACTTGCGTTGTTTTGGACAAGATATCAGAAAGGCGGCCTTCGCTTTACCGTCGGTTTGAAGCGGGTGGGGTCTGGAGCGCGGCGTAGCCCCTGCTCCAGACCCGCTTCAAACTGTCAGGTCGCCACGAAGCTTGTTTAAAGCGACCCACGCGCGTCACTCTCTGGCCCAAGCAGCGGTAACGTAGTAATACGCTATCAAGCAACAATAATCCATCAGACAGACCCAGAATAGCTCCAGCGGAGCGGAAACTCGACAGTGTCCGCCGCCGGGCATCGTCAGAAAGGGTAGTGTGGTGTGGACACCAAGACTCTAGCGCGCATTGGCGCGGAAAATTTTCGGGCGCGGCGAACGGTTCGATACGGTTCGATCGCACGGCTGCTGATCTGTCTGATGCTGGCCGGATCGTTCGTG
>DATFXE010000121.1:0-3463 GCA_035258585.1 Roseiflexaceae bacterium
GGCGTCTATAGTATCACGGCTGCGTAATGATGACGAGCTGGGGCCGGTTTGCCTGTGTGGAGGCCTCGCGCGAGGCATAGCCGAGGGTATTGGTATTGGCGCTAGGCAGGGAAATTGCGAAGCTATAGGTTCCATTACCGGTCACCACGCCGGTCAGGTCGACTTCCACAATTGCGCCCATGGCGACCGCCCCAAGCGAGGCGATTTGCGCGCCGTCGACCGCCGGCTTGTTGGCCCAGGTGATACCTTCGCTCCAACTCGTATTGCTCACGCGGTTGAACGTTCCACCAGCCGTCGAGTCGTTGGTGACGACCAGGCGCAGCTTGGCCGACTGCACCACCGCGCCGGCTGGGATGCCGCTAACGCTAAAGCAGATGAACGCCTGCTTCGCGCTCGCGCTGCCGCCGACAACCGAAAAGCTGCTTGCGCCACCGTAGCTGCTGGAAGGGCTGGCCTGGCTGACATAGGTGTCGGCGCTCGGGCCGAAGCTGAGTGTGCCGCCGGCACCTGCCGTGGGGGTCCATGGAGGTGCGCTGGTAGATGTGGGCGTAGCTGTGCTGGCCGAACCAGCTGGCGTGGCCGTCGGCGTGTTGGTCGGCGTGCTGGTCGAAACTCCCGTCGGGGTCGCTGTGTTGGTGGGGCTGGCAGCACCGCTGCCCGCCGTGGTGATGATGAGCAGCGGCCGCTGATTCGATGTGGTCGCCTCCTTCGAGGCATAGCCAAGCGTGTTGGTGTTGGTGTCGGGCAAGCTGATTGCGAAATTGTATGTACCGTTGCCGGGTATCACGCTCGCCAGCTCAAGCTCCGCAAAGGTACTGAGGGACACCGCCCCAAGCGAGGCAAGCTGCGGCCCGTCGATCGCCGGCTTGGTAGCCCAGGTGCTACTTTCGCTCCAGCTATTGCTCGAAATCTGATAAAACACCCCGCCGCTGCTCGAGTCGTTGGTAACATACAGGCGCAGCTTGGCCGACTGCACCACCGCGCCAGCCGGTAGGCCACTGACAGCGAAGCGGATAAAGGCTTGTTTGGCGCTTGTGCTGCCACCAACTACCGAGAAGCTGGCGCTGCCGCCATAGCTGCTGGAAGGACTGGCCTGGCTGACATAGGTATCGGCGGCCGGGCCGAAGGAGAATGTGCCGCCGGCCGGTGGAGGTGTGCTAGTGCTGGTGGGTGTGAGCGTGCTGGCGGGCGTAGCAGAAGGCGAGATGGTCGACGTCGCTGTGTGGGTCGGAATCACAGAGGCCGTGGCCGTGGGCGTCGACGTATCCGTCGGCGTTGGCGATTGTCCAGCCGCCTGATCGGTCGGCGTCGCGCTAGCGCTGGGGGTTGGCGTAGTGGTCGGCGGCTCGCTCGTCTGCGCCTGAATCACGAGCCGAGGGGCAGGAGCGCCGAGCGTGTTTTCGCGCGATGCATAGCCCAAACCATTGGTCTCGCCAGCCGGCAAGACGATCGCGAAGCTGTAGGCACCATTGCCCACGATCACCGACTTGAGATCGACGCTCACGATATTCCCGGATATGACCGCGCCGAGCGCCGCGACCTGCGCGCCATCGATCGCCGGCTTGGTGTTCCATGTGATAGCCTCCGGCCAGCTGGTGTTGCTGGTGCGCCGAAATATCCCGCCGCTATCTGAGCCATTGGTGACAAAGAGTTCAAGCTGGGCCGACATAATAGTCGCCCCAGTCGGCAGGCCGCTGACGTTGAAGCGTAGGAAACCTTGCCTGGATGTTCCATTGCCGTCGACAACTTTGATTTCGTTATTGGTAGCATACGACGATGTCGGCTTGGCCTGGTCCACATACGTGTCGGCTGCCGGCGCCAATGTGATCTGCATCTGCCCGGATGGCAGCGGCGTAGTGGTGGGGGTTGGCGTCGCGGGCAGATTTGTCCCATTGTAGCAGGCGCTGCTGCCCGAATCGCTAAAACTCTGGCCAGCGACCGGCATGAACTGCCAATCGTAACTTGTGCCATGGAGCGTCAGCTTAAGCACGCCGAAGGTCGTAGCGTCGCGCACCTCGCTATTGGGCCGCGTCGTGACAAAGCCGCGCCGATCCGCTCCGCCCGTGCCGACCACAAACTCGCGGATACCGTTCGGATCGGCCTCGCCATAGGGGTTCTGCGGGGCGAAGCGCTCATAGTCGTGATCGTGGCCGTTGATTACGAGATCGGCGCCGCGCTCGTGCAGCACCTTCCAGATCTCCTGCATGCTCACGAAATTGCCATGTTCGCCCGAGCTAAACACAGGCTTATGCCAGTAGGCCAGCGTGCAGACGCTGGGATGGGCGGCCAGGTCATCCTTCAGCCACTGGATCTGCGCCAACATATCGCCGCTATCGATCTCGCTGTTGAGCGAAACGATATGCCAGTCGCCCAGATTGTAGCTATAGTAGCCCAGACCCGCTGGCCCGGCGCTGGCGCCGTAGTAGCCGAAGTAGCCGCTCGCGCCGGAGGTCAGGTATTCGTGGTTGCCAGGCGACGGGCGAGTACGCGCCAGATGACGGCCCCAGCTTGGAGCATAGCAGCTGCTATAATCAGATGCCGCGCCGTTAGGATAGGCGTTGTCGCCAGTGGTGAAGACCGTGCCGGTGATGCCATCCAGGAGGGTGGCGGTGGCCTCATCGCCGTTCGACAAGCAGTCGGCGATATCGCCGGCGCCCACGAGCACCGGATCCGCGGCGGCTACAGACCGACTGGATGCTGCGTAGAGTCCGGCCAGGCCAAAGCAGAGCGCAATTGTGAGCAAGCGCCCGCGAACGCGCGACATCACATCCCCCTTCGCACATGTCGGATCGAGCGAGCTGGATCGATCAGGGCAACATCAAGATTCAAAACGCGGGATAAATGTAACAACGTACATGCCACGAGGTTTTGGGGGAGACAAGGCATTGTGGGAGGATCATTTCGCCGAAGTGCTTACTATAGGCACGCGGAATCAGGTTTTTCCATTCCACGACTTACACGATGCCCGAGATCTGGAGAGTGAAGCATCGGCGCTCTAGTGCAAAATCAAGATAGCTTTGCAGGTTTGGCTTAAGGCTCGATCGCATCAGGAACACAAGCCTCTAGCCTCAAGTCCCCAGCCTCTGCCCTCAATCGGCACTAGGCATCCAGCACCTCACGCAGCTTATGCGCAAGCAGATCCGGCGAGAAGGGCTTTTGCAAAAAGGCAGCGCGCGCGCCGAGCCAATCCTGATCATCCAGCGAGCTGCCGGTATAGGCCGACATGAACAGCACTTTGAGGCCGGGCAGAAGCGCAGTCAAGCGCTCGGCCAGCACATTGCCACGCATCCCCGGCATCACGATATCGGTCAGCAACAGCTGCAATGGGTGTGGCTGCGCCAGGGCGATCTCGATCGCTTGCGCGCCATTGGCCGCCTCCAACACCTCATAGCCCAGATCGCGCATAACCCGCGCCGTCAGCGCCCGTAGGGTCGCCTCATCCTCAACCAGCAGCACCGTCTCC
>DATFXE010000122.1:0-7089 GCA_035258585.1 Roseiflexaceae bacterium
CGCCGATCTCAGGCCGCCAACCGTGATGTTGCCTTCGCGCGGCTGGCTGCGCGGCTCGAGGCGCTGAGCGCGCGCCAGGCGCCCCGTATCGCCACGCGACCCAGCCGGGCGGAGCATGAGCGCCGCCGCAAGCTCAAGCGCCTGCGCTCCGAGATCAAGCAGTCGCGGCGGCCAGTCCGCGACGAGTGAGACTCTAGCTCTGTACGTCGGCAAAAGTTAGCCACAGAGATCACAGAGGACACCACCCAGATATTCTTCCTCTTTGCTCTCTGTGGCTTGCATATTAGTAGTACAACGAGATTTGGGAGGTCTGGAGGGCGAAGCCCTCCAGATTCCATCCTCGGTGGGGGTGCGAGGGCGGCTTTGCCGCCCTCGCACCCCCACCGAATAGGGTTTTTCGGCGGCCAGAGGCCCCCGAACCCCCACTCGGAAGTAAAGTCTCGTTGTAGTATTAGGATAGAGAACTTATGGAAAAGCGCGCATTTGGGCGCACGGGCATACTGGTTCCGGTGGTCGGGATGGGCACCTGGCGCACCTTCGACGTACGCGGCCCGGCCGCCGAGCAGCATGCGCGTACGATCGTCGATACCGCGCTCGCCGCCGGCGCGAACTTCTTCGACTCGTCGCCAATGTACGGTGCGGCCGAGCGTGTGCTGGCTGCTGCGCTCGACGGGCGCCGCGAGCACGCGCTGGTGGCCACCAAGGTCTGGGCCACGACGGCGGCCGAGGGCCGCGCGCAGATCGATCGCGCGCTGGCGCTCTTCGGCGGTGTGGTCGATCTCTACCAGATCCACAACCTACTCAACTGGCGCGAACACCTGACGCTGTTGGAGCAGCTGCGCGATTCCGGGCGCGTGCGGGCGGTCGGCGCGACGCACTACAGCCCGTCGGCTTTCGGCGAGCTGCGCCGCCTGATCGAAACCGGGAGGATCGACGCGATTCAGATTCCCTATAATCCGCTGGAGCGGGCGGTGGAGCGCGAGATATTGCCGCTGGCCGCCGAGCGTGGGCTGGGTGTGGTGGTGATGCGGCCCTTTGGCGAGGGCGCGCTGGTGCGACGTGCGCCGCCTGGCGATCGGCTGGCGCCGTTACGTGAGTTTGGCGTCGCTACCTGGGCGCAGGCGCTGCTCAAATGGATTCTGAGCGACCCGCGCTGCCATATAGCCATACCTGCGACTTCGCGGCCCGAGCGCATGGCCGAGAATGCCGCCGCCGGCGAGCCGCCCTGGTTCGGCGCGGACGAGCGAGCCCTGGTGGCCCGCCTGGCCGAGCGTATCTAGCACCTACGGTAGTGACGGGCGGGGATAGAAGAGAATAGCGCGACGCCGGGTGTCATACCCGGCGTCCGCCTCGTTTGACACTTGCGAGCTACACGCCCCCGTCGATGTCAGAACTTACGTGATGGGGCGCGGGAGCGCTGCAGCCGCCTCCAAAGCTGCTTTTCCGCTATAATGCGTCGAGTTATTCATTCGTGAATTCCGTGTCGCGTGGCAGCACGCCGTCCGGGAAGGCGGTCGGCGGGATCAGCACTCGTCTACCCTCAACTGCGACAGTCTCGACCGCAATGCCCGCCGGTTCGAGGTTGCTGGTGGAGGTTGTGGCCGTCGTCACGCCGACGACATCCAGGTTGGCCGGGCTGACGATCACCAGGTAGCCGATCGTCAACGGCATCGGCGAAGGCGGCGGCGTGCCGGGGTTGCGCAGTTCCCAAATGGCGTTGCAATCCACCAAGGTCGCGCCGTCGTCCGGCAGTGCGAAGAGCGGGCTAAACGCGGCTGGCTGGGCCATCGCCGGCGCACGCCCCACCGGCGCCCCGCGATCGACCAGCAGCAGCGCCTTCTGGCGAATGTGGATGGGGCCGAGGTAGTGTGGATTGTGGATGTTGATCTCTGTGGCGTAATTGCCGGGCTTCACGGCTGGCTCGCCGGCGATCGGCTGCCCGGCTTGATCCGCCGGCTGATTGCCGCACACGAACTTGGCCGCAAAGCTCCAGAATGGTTGTTCGCCGGGGCCAGGCGTCACCGTGGGCGTAGTGGGCGTGGTGGTGGTCGTCGGCATCGCCGTGCTCGTTGGTGTTAGAGATGCTGTCGGCGTTTCAGTTGCGGTGGCGGTCGAGCTGATCGTCGACGTGGATGTGATCGGCTCCGTCGCTGTCGTACTTACCGTCGCCGTCTCGGCTTGGAACGACGGGCTAGCCGACGCCGTCGAGCGCAGTGCCGTGCCGAGCGCCACCAGTACCAGCAGAAGCGCGACGCTCAGGACGCCGAAGAACCAACGTTTACGGGCCATGGGATACGTCTCCTTTCCTGGTCTGAGGTCGGTGCCAGGAGCAGCACAGGCTCCGCGCACGGGCGTAACCCGCTGCACCGCCTCCCGCATTAGACCGGCTCTCGTCGCTTACTCTTGCTTAATTGCGCGAACGATCACCTCCTTGCGGATGCATTTTGACAACCAAACGTGCCGCGGCGAGCACAGGGGCAACAGTCAGCACGCGCCGTGCCAGGAGTTGAGAAGCGCACAGGCCAAGATCAGTTGAGATGGGCGATCGACGATACTGCCATCGCCGAATGTCCGTCGCCGAAGAGGGATGTTTCGCTTCGCACACCAGGACATGGCTCATCATTGCGGCCTTACGCAAACCAACAATCTGATACAATAACACCTATCCCTACCGGCGCCTTACGCTTTCCGTTTTACGCTTCACGAGGGTATATGACGATTCCAATCCTTGACGATATCGCGCTGGCTCGCCGCACCATTCTCCGGCGCGTCCCGCTCGACGAAGTCGAGATCACGCCGGCCATGCTCGACGCCAACGAGCGGATCTACGGCGCGCGGCTGACTCCGGCGGAGGCGGTCGACCGGATCATTCTGGATGTGCGCGGCCGCGGCGACGCGGCGCTCGGCGAATGGAGCGCGCGGCTGGACGGTGTGCGGCGATCGGCGTTCGAGGTGCCGCGCGCGCGGCTCCGGCGGGCGATCTCCTCGCTCGACCGGGCGCTGGTCGACGCGCTGAAGCTGGCGGCCGGCGAGATCGAGCGCTTCCACCGCCGGCAGGCCCGCAACTCATGGGTCGATTTCGGCGTCGAAGGAGCACTGGGTCAGATCGTCGTCCCGCTGCGGCGGGTCGGGCTGTATGCGCCGGGCGGCAGCGCCCCGCTGCCTTCCTCCTTGCTGATGGCGGCCATCCCGGCGCGGGTGGCCGGCGTCGAGGAGATCGTGGTCTGCTCGCCGCCGCAGCGCGATACGGGCGAGGTGGCCGAGATAGTTCTGGCCGCGGCGTATGTGGCCGGCGTGGATCGCGTGTTCGCGCTCGGCGGCGCCCAGGCGATCGCCGCCATGGCGTATGGGACTGAGACAGTCCCGCAGGTCGACAAGATCGCCGGCCCGGGTAACCTATACGTTGTGCTGGCCAAGCGTGCGGTCTACGGCGTGGTCGGGATCGAGGCGCTGCCCGGCCCGACCGAGACGATGGTGATCGCCGACGAGACGACCGACCCGCGCCTAGCGGCCGCCGACTTGCTGGCGCAGGCCGAGCACGACCTGGTGGCCTCGGCGATCATGCTTACCACCAGCCGCGCCCTTGCCAACGCCACCCAGGCCGAGGTCGCGCGCCAGCTTGAGGCGCTCGATCGGGCCGAGGTGGCGGCCCAGTCGATCGCGCAGCGTGGCGGGATCGTGGTGGTGCCGGAATTGGAGGATGCGTTCGCGCTGGCGAATGCCTACGCGCCCGAGCATCTCTGCTTGCTGCTAAAGGATGCCTGGCAGCATGTCGGCAAGGTCCGCAACGCGGGCGGGATCTTCTTGGGCGAGCGCTCGTTCGAGGTGCTGGGCGACTATGTGGCCGGCCCGTCGCATATCATGCCCACCGGCGGGACCGCGCGATACGCATCGCCGGTGAATGTGGACGACTTTCGGAAGGTGATCTCGCTCGTGGGCCTGAACGAAGCCGCGCTGCGGCGGATCGGGCCCGCGGCCGCATGCCTGGCCGACGCCGAAGGGCTGACGGGCCACGCCGCCGCGGTTCGCGCCCGACTCGAAGATTGATTAAGGGTTAGGGGTTAAGGGTTAATGGGAGTTCTTCTAACCTCTAACCCTTAACCCCTAACTCTGGTATAATGTGGCTATCCCATTGTTACACTGCGCAGGAGGCAGTCGACGACTATGTCTTCATATCTTGTAAATTTTATCAGCCTGCTCCTTCAGGTGCTCTCGCTGGCTATTTTGGGGCGCGTGTTGCTTTCGTGGGTTGATCCGTTCGGTAACATGCGGATCACCCAGATCCTGCGCGACATAACCGAGCCGCTGCTGGCGCCGATCCGTAACCTGATGCCGAACATGCCCATGTTCGATTTCTCGCCGATCATCGCGATGCTGCTGCTTCAGGCGCTCAGCCGCCTGCTGATCGGCGCGATCGCTCGCTGATGTATTTGCCACAGAGGGCGCAGAGACCACAGAGAAAAGAGGCGATAGGCGCCTCTGTGGCCTCTGTGCTCTCTGTGGCTTCTAGCTAAAGGCTTGTCTTGATGGAACGTGATATCCCCGCCCAGCCCCAAGTCGCGCAGCGCGAAACGGCTCAAGGCTCCAGCGCCTTTCTGCTCCTGGTGGTTTTCCTGGCCGGCATAGGTACTCTGGGAATCGAGATGGTCGCATCTCGGCTGCTCGCGCCCTACTTTGGAACCTCGCAGCCGATCTGGGCGGTGGTGATCGGCCTGACGCTGATCTACCTGACGATCGGCTACCGACTCGGCGGCACACTGGCCGACCGCCGGCCGGAAGAGCGGCTGCTCTACCAGATCATCACCTGGGCCGGCTTTGTCACCGGCCTCATCCCGCTGCTGTCCGACCCGATTCTGCGCTTCTCGCAGGGCACGATCGCCCGCGTGGCGGTGGGCAGCTTCCTGGGCGCGCTGTTCGGCGTGCTGCTCCTGTTCGCCCTGCCGGTGGTGCTGATGGCCATGGTTAGCCCGTTCGCCATCCGGCTCCAGCTCAAGCGTGTCGAGGCGGGGGTCGCCGCGGCCGGGCGAACCGCCGGCTCGCTCTCGGCGCTCTCGACCGTTGGCTCGATCATCGGCACCTTCCTGACCGTGCTCTACCTGATCCCGGCGATCGGCACCGCGCGCACGACCTACCTGATCGCGGCGTTCTTGATCGTCGTCGGCATTATCGGCCTGCGCGATTGGCGTTATCTGATTATGCTGCTCATCGTCGCCGGGCTGTTCTTCTACACTACTAGCACGCGCGGTAATATCAAGACTGCCGACTGCTTCAACTGTACGCTGGTGGAGGAGGCTGAGTCGGCTTACAATTACATTCAGATCGCCAACAGCCAGAGCCAGTACTTCGGGCCGCAGGTGAATTTGATCTTGAACGAAGGCCAGGCGATTCACTCGATCTACCACCCGCGCTTCGAGCAGAGCCACGACCCGATCGACCTGCTGACTGGCGGCGGGCCATGGGACTACTTCACCGTCACGCCGTATTTCTACCCCGACCGCGCCCCATCGACTGTGAAGAGCCTGGCCATGCTCGGTTCGGCCACTGGCACCATCCCCAAGCAGTTCCTGTCGGCCTATGGCGCCGACGCCCGGATCGATGCGGTCGAGATCGATCCGAAGATCATCGAATTGGGCCGTAAGTATTTCAAGATGGACGACGCCAGCGTGACTTCGACGCATCCAAACTACGAAGTTCACGCCGAGGATGCGCGCTACTGGCTGGCGAGCGCCTCTAAAACCTACGATGTGATTGGCATGGACGCCTATCACCAGCCATACATCCCCTTCCACTTGACGACGGTCGAGTTCTTTCAGCAGGTCAAGGCGCACCTGACGCCCGAGGGTGTGGCAGTGGTGAACGCCGGCAAGGCGCCCAACGGCGACGACCGGCTGGGCGTGGCGCTGGCCGGCACGATGCGCCAGGTCTTCCCGCAGGTGTTCATCATCGACACCGCCGGCTTCGCAAATCAGATCCTGGTGGGCGTGAATCGCCCGGTTGGCGATGGCGCGTTGAACTTTGAGCGCAACTTCGAGCGCATGCCTATACCTGTGCTCAGGCAGGTGATGAACTGGTCGCTCAACGCCGGCCCGGCGCCCGTGCGCGAATTCCTGCCCACCGACGTGCGCTTCGCGCCCTTCAGCGACGATCATGCGCCGGTGGAGCAGCTGATCGATTCGCTGATCTTCGACCAGATTAAGTGAGTTAAGAGTTACTGATGGAACATAGTTCGCCGCCTGACAAGCCGCCGTCTCAGAAACGCGATGGAGTTTAGAGAAGTGGCTGGTCACTCAAGGACTGGGAAGAGACTTCCTCGGGGTGTCTATGTCCTGGCGTCGCTGCTGTTCCTGGCCGGCGGAATCATGCTGCTGGCAGCGATCGTCTTGCCGCTCCAGGGCACCAACCTGGTGCCGTGGTACGTTTACCTGGCCTACGCGGCCTATCTGCTGGTGGTTGGCTGGGGGCTGTGGGGTGCGCGGCGATGGGCGTATTTCGCGGCTTTGCTGATGTGCCTGGTGTTGGCTTTCTACCAGCTTCAGACCGCTGTGGTGCTCCGGAAGAATGCGCTGTTCCCGTTCCTGGGATTAGCTGTGGCGTTTGGCTATTTGATTCAGTCGAAGGTACGCGCAGCATTTCTGCACCCGGCGCCCGAAGAACCGCAGCGAGTGACACGTGACGAGTGACGAGTAGCGTAATCTCGTCACTCGTCCCGCGGAATCTGCTGGATCGGTCCCAGGCGATCGTAGCGAATATCCGATTTGACATCCTCGATCACCCGCCAGGTGCCGGGCGTGCGCGGCAAGCAGATCACCTCCAGGCGGCCCTGCCGCTCGAGCCGCAGCGCTTCGGCCCCGTCGGCCAGCCAGATGCTGCCCACATATGTGCGCCGCGGCGCCACCGGGATCGCGCAGTCGAGCAGTGCGCCGTCGATCGCGCCCAGGGTAGTGCGGTAGGGGCGCAGGCCCAGCACATGCGCGCGAATCGTCAGGCCGTTTCGCAGCAGCGCCAGGTCGTCGCTGACGTGCCGCCAGATCTGGCGGGCGTCGATCGCTAGCCTGAAGACGATGATCAGCACTGGCACTAATCGAATGG
>DATFXE010000123.1:0-4529 GCA_035258585.1 Roseiflexaceae bacterium
CATGGCGCTTGCCGATCTGGCCAACGCCGATCACACCTACTTTGACTTTGTCAGCCACCGTGATTCCTCCCTCTTGCAAACCTGAATACAGCGGAGTACAATACAAATGGTTTTTAGTGGGGGTTTAGGGGCGGCGGAGCCGCCCCCAAACCCCCACCAGTGAGACTCGAATGAGGAAAACCAATGCACGGGCCTGATATCCAAATTCGCTGCGAGTCGTGTGGCCGGATCTCGCCACGCAAGGATTTGCCACGTAACGCCTGGGGCGATGCTTCCTGCCCGACCTGCGGCTCGCTGCGGCTCGAGCGCTATCGCAGCAAGGCCGACTCGCTCTACGCCGCCTTCTTCCTTTTCAAGGTCTACTGAAGCCTCACCGAACCGTGTCAGGTTGACACGACCCACAGTCTGCTCTCGAAGTATCTGGTGATGGAGTAGTGTCGATTCAACGGATGTAGCCGATCCCGTTATATCCGTTCCAAATCTGCTCTATCAGTTGAAGACTACTGCCCGGCCTGGCCCATCTGCGCGTAGGGCGCCCAGCCCTGCAAGATAGCCTCGGTGTCCTTCGCCGGGATGAAAAAAGCATTGTCATCCGTCACCAGCCGCGCCGATTCCACGTAGCGCGCGACGGCGCCCTCATCCATTAGAAAGTCGCCGGCCAGTTTCTGCCCATCGCCCAGGTCGTCGCCGATGCCCGCAGCCTCGATACGCGGGCCAAGCGCCAGCACCTCGGCGCGCGTCAGCGGTCGCGGCGTGGCGACCATGAAGCTGTGGATGCCGCCAGTGTACCACAGGCTGGTGTGTGGGAAGACGCTCTGAAAGGTCTTGACGATGTCACGA
This sequence comes from Roseiflexaceae bacterium, assembly GCA_035258585.1. Taxonomy (GTDB): domain Bacteria; phylum Chloroflexota; class Chloroflexia; order Chloroflexales; family Roseiflexaceae; genus DATFXE01. The sequence continues at coordinate 841 of DATFXE010000123.1, forward strand.
AAGTCCTGCGACGACAGATCGTGGAACGGCAGCCACTGCACGAACACGCCATCGCTGGCCAGCCGCTGCTGCACCAGCCCATAGAACTCGCGCGTGAATAGCGCCCAGCTGCTGCTGTTGACCGGGTGAGTCGCGTCGGCGGTGATGATATCGAATCGCTCGTCGCTGCGCAGCAGATAGTTGCGCCCATCCTCGATCGCGATCTTCAGGCCAGGGTAGCCGAGCACGCCGCGGTTCTCGCGCTCATACAGGCGCGCCGCGGCAACCTGCTCGGCCACCAGTTCGACCGCCTGGATGCGCGGGATGGAGTGCCGGCTCATCGCGCCGCTCGCAATGCCGTTGCCGAAGCTGATCATCAGCGCCGATCTGGCCTGCGGGCGCAGCAGCGGTGCCAGATGCCCTAACATATAGAACGCACGCATGCTCTGCGGGTCGGTGGGCACCTCGCTCCGCCCATTCACAAACGAAATCTTCAGCGGTGGGTCCGGCACATCGAACACCGACACCGTAGCGTCGACCCCCTCGCGGTAGAACACCAGCGACGGCGGCGTGCCCTCGCGAAAGCCAAGATAGATCCCCGGTGGCAGCAGCAGCGCCGCCGCGATAGCGATCGCCAGCGCGCCACCCAGGCGCAGCCGCGGCACGGGCGGTGTCAGCAGCAGCACGGCGGCCCCAAGCGCCAGATTGAGCAGCGCCAGCAGCAGCGCCGCGCGTTGCAGCCCCAGCAGTGGAATCAGCGCAAACCCGGCCACGGCAGCCCCAAGCGCCGACCCAAGCGTGTTGAGCGCGTACAGCCTGCCGACCCGCCGGCCGATCGCCTGATCGAGCGCGCCCTGGCCGGGCGCGGGGGCAGCAGTGCCGGCGCTATACAGCAGCGCCGCGACGGGAAAGACCGCGCCCATCAGCAGGGTCGGCAGCAGCATCGTCAAGCCGGCGCTGAAGAACTCGACCAACACCAGCTTGCTGAACGTATCGGTCGGGGGCAAACTGTCACGGATGGTGGGCAGTTTGGCAAACACGAACAAGACCAGTATAGCGCAGACACCGATCGCCAGCTGCAGCGAGCCAAACAGCTCGAGTGGCCGCTCCACCCGCACGACGCGCCGAGCCATCAGCGCGCCGCCAAGCGCCAGGCCGACCAAAAAGGTCGTCAGCATGATCGTGAATGAGAACACCGCGTTCAGGCTGAAGATCGATAGCAGTCGCGTCCAGACCACTTCATAGCCCAGCGCGGCGAAGCCGGAGAGCGCGAAGCCCCACAGGACCAGCCGCTGCGTGGGAATTGAGAATTGTAAATTGTAAATTGAAAATTGAGTATCGGCTGCCCGATGGACGAATTGAGCATCGGATGATGTATCGCGCGCCTCACTCGCTCGTTGTCTCCTTGTCTCCTTGTCTCCTTGTCTCTTTGAAGGCCGGTTCTTGGTCGGGTACCCTCTGGGTGATTCTCGATTCTTGCTGAGCGTCGGTCGCCGGTCGTCGGTCGTCGACTGTCGGCTGTCGGCCAGTCGCCGGCTCAGCACAAACGCGATGCCAGCGCAGATCAGATCGATCGCGACGGCCAGCTCGATCGTTCCCTGGACGCCCAAATAGCGAATCAAAAACAGGCCGCTCGCGCACGCGCCAACCACGCCGCCGAATGTGTTGGCGGCGTACAGCGCGCCCAGGTCGCCGCCGCGGCGCTGCTCGGCGCGCGCCAGCAGCTGGCCGATCACCGGCAGCGTGCCGCCCATAAGGCTGGTGGGCAGACATAGCGCCAGCGCCGCCAGCCCGAAGCGGATCAGATTGAAGCTATAGAAATCCGGCACGAACTGCTGGTAGACCCACACATACAGCCCGCCCAGCTGGTGAAAAACCAATGGCGCCAGCAGCCCGCAGATACCTACGCCGACCAGCAGCAGCGCATATAGCACCAGCAGTGCGCCTGGCGCTGGACGCTCCGCCACACGCGCTGCCTGGCGGCCAAATAGCCAGCTGCCGAAGGCCAGCCCAGCCATAAACGCCGTCAGCACCGCGCTGACGGCATACACGCTGACGCCGAAATCCAGGCTCAGCAGCCGTACCCAGGTCACTTCGTAGATCAGAGCGCTGATGCCGGCGAAGACGAACAGCACCAGGGCGAAGGTGCGTAAACGAGAATAGTTCATCATGAAATAAAGCGAGCGGACAGCGAACGAATGAGCAGGTCGTGATGAATTCTGGTTCGCGCTCAATCAATCGCCATCTGCTCGCCGACTTAGATCGATATTCCGCTGTGCATCCCCATTCTCCGGCCCCTTGCCCCGCGTAGAGAAAACGGGGAGAAGTTGCGCCCCTCTCCCGTCGCAACGGGAGAGGGGCCGGGGGTGAGGGGGAGATAGTCTACTTCTTCTCCTCCTGTTTGATCTGCTGCAGGTCCGCGTTCACGTCAGTCTCGACCTGCTTCAGCACGTCCTCAGCCTTGGCGTCCGGTGTGGTCCAGAAGGTCGACAGGTCGTTCCCCCAGGTGGTGTTGAGCTGATCCCATTTCACCAGCAAGTGGTTCGACGACTCGCGGCCGTGTGTGAAAGCCCCTTGGAAGACCTCCTTGACCTTGTCGGCCGGCATACATTTCTCGTACGACTTGTAGTAGTCATCGAGCAGCGAGGCGCGCACAGGTGGCGTGCCGGTGGCCTTGGTATACGCCGCCTGCTGATCCTTCGACGTCAGGAACTTGACGAAGTCCCAGGCCAGGTCGGTGTTCTCCTGGTCCAGGCCGGCCGTGATCACCCACGGGTCGGTGTAGATCACCGCGCGCAGCTTGGCGTCCGGCGAGCCCATCGGCAGCGGCGCCGCGCCCCAGCAGAAGCCGTTCGGGTCGTCGATCAAGTCCTTAAACACCCAGTGGCCCCAGCCGCCGCTGATAGTCATCGCCAGTTTGCCGGATTGGAACGCGCCGCCGAGCTGATCCAGCGCCTGGCTCGTGGCCGGGTCGGGCGCGACCTTGTCCTTGTAGATCAGATCGTGCATCGCCTGGAAGCCCTTGACCGACTTCGGATCGGTGACAGTGACCTTGTCGGCGAAGCCGGTCGTGTAGGCATCATCCGGCCAGACGAACTGGCCGAATAGCATGGGTATGCCTTCCAGATTCCCGTAAAGCCCGGCGGTTGTGCCATAGACCGCCTTGTCCGGGTTATCGTAGTCCTTGGTCAGCTTCTTGGCGGTCTCGACATACTTGTCCCAGGTCCAGCTGGTGTCGTCCCAGCTGGTCGGCAGGTCGGGGACGCCGGCGGCCTGGAACAGCTTCTTGTTGTAGTAGACGTACGAGCCGGTGGTCAGGAACGGGATGCCCCACTGCTTGCCCTCGCTCTGGTAGATCTTGAGCACGTCGGGCAGGAAGTCGCTCATGTCGAGTTTGTCGCGCTGGATCAGCGGGGTCAGGTCCTGGATCAGGCCGCGGGCGCGGTCGCTGGCGAAGCCATCGCCGCCCCAGTTGGTCGACCAGACATGCAGCGGCTCCTTAGCAGCGATCATCGCCTCGCGCTTGACGGCGATGTCCTTCTGCAGAATGGCGAGCACCTTGACGAAGACGTCGGGCTTGGCCTTCTGGTAGGCCGGCAGCACGACCTCCTTCTCCCACTTGAGCTCGACCACGTTATTGGTGCGAGTCATCCAGACAATCGTCTTCTGGCCAGCCGCTGCCTCCTGCGGGAACTCGACTGCGGCGGTGG
>DATFXE010000124.1:0-7454 GCA_035258585.1 Roseiflexaceae bacterium
CGTAGTAGGTGCGGAAAACATCCAGCCAGTGCTGCGCCGAGCGATAGCGGAACACGAAGAAGCGCTGCTGGATCATCAGCGCCGTGATGCCCGCGCCGAAGAGCTCGCGCAGCCGCGCCTCGGTGCCCCAGAGCGCCGGCGATTTGACGCCCGCGGGTGGTGGGATGTACTTGCCAATCGTGCGGAACACCTGGCCGATGAAGCCCTCCGGTGTCCAGTTGGCCAGGCCGATCGTGCCGCCCGGGCGGCAGACGCGCAGTAACTCCTGGGCCGCCAGCTCCTGGTTGGGTGTAAACATCACGCCGAAGACCGAGAGCACCACGTCGAACGAGCTGTCGGCGAACGGCAAGTCCTCGGCGTCGGCTTCCTGGAATGTCACAGGCAGGTTCTCGGCGGCGGCCTTGGCGCGCCCGCCTTCGAGCAGCGCCGCGACATAGTCGGTCGAGGTGACATCGGCCCAGCGGCGTGCGGCGGCTAGGGTGGCGTTGCCGTTGCCGGCAGCCACGTCGAGCACCCGCTGGCCTGAGCGCAGATCGACAGCTTCACATAGGAGTTCGCCAGTGATCGAGAGTGTCGTGCCAATCACGGCGTAGTCGCCCGACGACCAGGTCGCCTGCTGCCGGCGCTTCACGGCAGCCAGGTCGGTGGGTGCAAAAGTCGTGATAGTCATGGTTGCGTTCCTTTCTTTAAGGCGAGTGCCTATTGCCGGCCTATTACGACCGCCTGATTGTGTTGTGCGCCAGGATCGTGCCGATCAGCTCAGCGGTGATACCTAGCTCGATAAAGCCGTAGAAGTTGCGGATGAGGAACATCGTTCCATAGGCGATCAGCCCAACGCCTGCCAGAACCACGTAGCTGCTCCCAACTTCACCGATGCGAAACCAAGCTGAGCCGGGTTATGTGTTTGAGTTGCCATTCTGTCGCTCCTTTCGTTTGCCGCATGTTGATGCGTTCGGATACGTTTGGTATAGGTGTATCCTAGCGGTTTCATGGTGCGACGGCATCGGGGAAAGCCCTGGTCTTGTGGGCCATCTCGAACTGGGCATGTCCAACTTGCGATGGAGAGGGGCGCGGGGCTTGCGATGGAGGGGCGATTAGGGGGCGGGTTTAATTGGCCGAATCGCTGAGTAAGCCTTGTTGAACCGCATAAGTGGCAGCCTGCGCGCGCGAGCTGTAGCCCAGCTTGCTCAGGATGCTACTGACATGGGCTTCGGCGGTCTTCTCGGAGATCACGAGCGCATCGGCGATCGCGCGATTGCTGTAGCCGCGCGCAATCAGGCCAATCACATCGCGCTCGCGCGCGGTAAGGCCGTCGGGAGCGACGAATTTGCGGCGCGTGGTGGCCGGCGCTGGTTCGTGCATTTCTGCGCCGACCATACGCAGAAACTGCTCGCGCAATTCGTCGTCGCCGATCGCGGCGGCCAGCGCGACGACCACGGCACTGGCCGCGGACAGCACGTGCTGGGCTTCTATGTCACGCCCGAGCTGGCGGTACGCCCGGCCGAGCGCAGCCTGGATCTGCCATAGCAGGGGTTGCTGGCCGCGTTCCTGCGCGCCTTGCCGAGCGGCCTCAAGCGCAACAGCAGCGTCACCTGCTCGGCCAAGCTTCAGCAGCGCTTCGCCTTGCAGCTTTAGCAGCGCGGGGATGGGCTGGCCGTGGAGCGCGCCGGGCGCGCTGGCGACTAACTCTTCGGCGATACGCAGTCCGCCAGGCGCATCGCCTTCAGCTAGCAGCGACTCGCCCCAGGCCCACAAGACGCGCCGCTGCTGGATGTTGTGCGGCCGGCCATCCGGCGGCAGCGCCGGCGCGAGCAGCGCGCGTGCGCTCGCCAGATCGCCGCGCATGCGATAGGCGCGCCCGAGATATGCGATGCTATTAGTGATCCAAAACGATGAGCCCAGGCTGCGCGCCAGCGGCAGCGCAATCTCAAGCGCTGCGATGGCGCGCTCGGGCGCCAGCAGCGTCGCGAAAACGAAGCCGCGCGTCCAGTGCGCGGCCGCGGTCCATTGGCGATGGCCAATCTCCTCGGCGATCTGAAGCCCCGTATCCGCATGCGCGAGCGCATCGCCAAACTCGCCGAAGCTGGCGCAGTTGACCGCGGCAATCCACTCGGCAAACGCATGTCCGGCCTGCCAATCGATTTGGCGGGCTAGTTGTGTAGCCTCGGCCAGGCGGCGCTGGCACGCCTCGCGCGGCTCGAGCATGCTAAAGACCGTTTCGCTGAATCCAGGGCTTGCGAAACTACAGATTCCGGCCAGGCTGTAGGACAAACCGCGCTGATCGCCGAGCGCGCGAAATTGTTCAATCGCCTGCCGATAGTGCCGCTCACTGCTCGCGTTATCGCCATACATGCCAGTAGCCATGCCCAGGCGCTCGTGCGCCTCGGCGATCCCCTGCGCATCGCCAAGCGCCTCGAAGGCGGCCAAGGCGTCGTGGAGCGTCGAGAGGCTTTCCGCCGTCCGGCCAACATTGGTCAGCCAGTTGCCCAATCGGTTGAGGCTGTGGGCGCGCAAGCGTGGGTCGCCAACCGTATTCGCCAGATCGAGCGCGCGCGTAAACCACTCGCCAGTTTGTGCATAGTCGCGCCCGGTCCAGAGTATGCCAATATCAACCAGGATCGGCCATTCTGCCGCCGGGTCGCCGGCCACGCGTGCCGCCTTGAGCGCCCGATCGTAGTCAGCCTGCGCGAGTGCGAACTGCCCAAGCGTCTCATAGGCGCGCCCGCGCGCTTGATACATCCGCGGCGCGGGAGTGATGCCCAGCCGCTCGGCGGCCACCAGCGCTCGCGTCAGCTGAGCCACCGCGGCTTGTGGGGCGAAGCTGGCCTGGGCATGCAATCCGGCCAGTTCCGCATAGTTCAGTGCCTGCTCCCATCCGCCAGCAGCGTCGTAGTGATACGCCAAGTCGGCGAGGCGATCGGATGGTGCGGCGCGCATCTGCTCAAGCGTCTCGGCGATCGTCCGGTGCAGGGCTTGGCGCTCGCGGGCCAGCAGGTTTGCATACAGTGTTTGGCGTGTCAGGGCGTGCCGAAACGCATACTGATCAGCGGATTCTTCGACCACGAGTTGAGCGCCGATTAATTCCTTGATCAGGCGTAGAAGGTCAAGCTCGGCGTGGCCAGTAATCCGCCGCAGCAGATCGAAGTCGAAGCGGCGCCCGGCCACCGCGGCAAGCCCCAGCACCTGGCGCGCGTCGGCGCTGAGATGTTCGATGCGCTGCTGAACTGCATCCTGCATACTGCGCGGAATGCGTAATGTATCGATCGGCTTGCGGTCCCACTTGCCGTCGACGATCACAATGTCGCCAGCCATCACCAGCGCTTTAAGTAGCTCCTCAATGAAGAACGGGTTCCCTTCGGTGAGCGTGTAGAGTGTATTCACAAACTCAGCGTGGATGGGGCGGTGCAGGTCGAAGATGCGCTGAATCATCATCTCGACTTCAGCAGGTGTGAGTGGCGTGAGCACAAACTCGTGGGCCTGGCGGGTGCGATCGAGCTGCGCCAAGAAGTGGCGCAGCGCTGGGCCGACCTCATCGCCGCGATATGTACCAATTAGCAACACCGGCATGCTGGCGGCTTGCCGCGCCAGAAAGAGCAGAAAGTCGAGGCTAGCCGGATCGCTCCAATGGAGATCTTCAATAATGAGCACAAGCGGGCGTTGCACGGCGCCGCGCAGAATGAGCCGCGCAAGCGCCGCGAACAGGCGATGCTTCTGCTGTTCGGAGTCGGTGGCAGGCGCGGGAATAATGGTAGTGGGAGGCGGCAGCAGATCGGGCAGAAGTGGGTAGAGCTCGTGCGCGAACGGCGCAAGGTCGCCGGCCGGGTCGGCAAAATTGGCACGCACCAGGTCGAGTAATGGCGCGAATGGGCAGGTTTGGTCTTGTGGAAAGCAGGCGCCCTGAAACACGGTCGCGCCGCGCGCGTTGGCATAGGTTTTTGCCTCGCCAACCAAGCGCGATTTGCCAATGCCGGCGTCGCCCGAAATCAGTAGCATCTGGCTGCGTGGTGTCGCGAGTGCGTCGATCAGCTGTTCGAGCGCAGCCACAGCACCGGCCCGACCGATCAGGACCGGGCAGACGACCGGTTGTGCGAAGAATTTTGCCATGCTGCTGTTCATCCGGGCTGAGCGCGGCAAGCGGCGGTGTACCTGCGGCATTGCATACGACCGTAAGTCTACTCATGGAGTATAGCGTGCCAGTCGGGCCAACGACATCAGTCACACGGCGGATGTGCCAGATATATAAGGAGCTTCTTGGGCACTGAGGCTCTATACCGACATTATCGATTGTGAAGGGAAAAAGAGTGCAAAAGGACAGAAGCTCTTGGCCTCCAAATTGGAGCAGCCAAGAGCTCTTGCCCTCTATGATGATCTAAACCGTATTCACGCACAGTCGTGCTGCACTATGGGATTTAGACATATACCCAACCTACCCCCTCCAGCGCTCCAATGCGCCGAGCCCATCATATGCCGCATATTTATAGGCATCAGAAAGCGTTGGGTAGTTGTATACCGTCAGTATGAATTCATCAATCGTGTCTCCATCGAAGAGCGCGTGCATCCCAATGTGCACCAACTCCGATGACAGCTCGCCAATGTGGTGGACGCCGAGCAGTTTTTTGTCCAGCGGCGAAAAGATCAACTTCAGCATCCCATGTGTCTCGCCGATGATTTGTCCGCGTGGATTGCGCACGTACTCCGCCCGACCGACCAGGTATGGGATCGCTTGGGCGATACACTCCTCCTCAGTCAGACCAACCATGGCGATCTCCGGGATGGTATAGATCGCATATGGCAGCACCGGCGACAGTTGTTCCTTATACAGCAGGTTGAAGGCATGGACCATCGCAACACGCGCCTGCTCCATACCAGTCGAGGCCAGCGCCGGGAAGCCAATCACATCGCCGGCCGCGTAGATACTCGGCACAGTGGTCTGATAGTGCTCGTTGACACGAATCAGGCCGCGCGCGCCAAGCGCCACTCCGAGCGCCTCAAGTCCGAGCCCTTGAATATTGCCCTGGCGGCCGGAGGCGAACAGCGCGATATCGCACTCGAGCTGGCCGCTGTTCTGGAGCTGAAGATGGACGTGATCGGTATGGACCTCGACCTTCGCTACCTGATCGCTGAATACAAAGCGCAGCCCGAGCGACTCGAGCTGCGCCTGGAGTCGCTGGACAATCTCGTGGTCGATCGCCGGCAACAATCGGTCGCGTGCCTCGATTAACGTCACTTGAACGCCCAGTGCGGTGAACACCGAGGCATACTCGGATCCAATCACACCGCCGCCGATCACGGCCATCGTCTGCGGGATGAACTGCATCTGCAAAATCGAGTCGGAATCGTAGACCCGGACGCTGTCGAATGGTATTGCCGGCGGGTGGTAGGGCGATGAACCGGTGGCGATCAGGATGAACTCGGCACTCAGATCACGCGTCTCACCCGTAGCAGTAAACACGCGCACCGTATGTGGGTCGACGATCGTACCGGTGCCCCAGACGATTTCGATTTTATGGCGCTCCAGGTTCTGACGGATGGTCTCGCGCTGCTGCTGGACCACCAGTTGCTCGCGATGCATGAAGTCCTTGACCGTCAGCCCTTCGCGTAGCGAGTAGTCGATCCCATACAGTCCACGCTGGCGCAGCCCTGAGAAGTACAGTGCCGTCTCGCGGAGGGTCTTGGAAGGAACTGTTCCTGTATTGATCGCCGCACCGCCGACATATGAGGCGCGCTCGATGATCACGACGCGCTTGCCGTAGTAGGCGGCCTGCGCCGCGCCCTTCTCGCCGGCCGGGCCGGTGCCGAGAACAATGAGATCGTAATCGGGCATCGTGTTCCTCGTGATGATTTGCTCGGAGACTGTGCGAAGATGAGTTCACGTTTCCGAGCGACGATTGTGGGCAGCGAAAATGATGGGGCTTACTTCTTGTACAGGTTGCCTGCTTCTGGCGCCGCAGAGACAGGGCGCTGCGGCCACACGACGACATGATTCTAGCAGAAACTGATTGTCAGGGGAAGCGCCCTAATCGAGTGGTTTGACGATATATCTGTACTGTTGAGTCTCACCATCGCGGTCAAACCTATCATTTCGAGTGCCGAGCGCGGCCTTCGTTGAGAAACACGATCAGATCGATATCGCCGGGAGAGAATCCCATATCTGTGAGTATGGCAGCCGCCTCGCTACGATGTTGTGTTCCGTGATTGACAAGGTGCAGCATCGCTTCCCACACCACGCGCCGATGGGGATGGCTTTCAGTCGAGATGTAATCGAATTCCGCTTGGAGGCGCTGCTCTGTGAGTCCGTCGATGAATTCCATCAGATTCTTCTCTTCCTCATCCCAGCGTGTTTTGAGGCTTGCGAATGTCGGGAAATCTTCCGGTCGCCAAGGAGCGGAAGAGGCCACGCCTTGCCAGCGCTGTCGCCAAATCCATTCGGCAAACAGCGTATGAACCAACGTGCCACGCAAACCACCGTGTGGCAACTGGTTGCCGGCCAGGAACTGCGTTTCACTGATGTTCGCTACTGCTTCCAAAATACGCGCGTTAGCCCAGCGGTTGTATGCATACAACATCTGCAAATCCTGCTTGTTCATCGCTTTTCCTTTTCCTCCTTCAGTATCTGAAGGCCGAGATCGTGTGCTTCGCAGATAGACCTTGCCAATCAACATAATCAGATCGATGCCTGCGGTTAGCGAGATACCGTCGGTGCTGCCGTAGCTGCACCCTGCGAACGTGGGGTCAACCGAGACGCATTGGGCAGCCTGCGCTCTAATGCCAGCGCCGAGACGGCAGCTGCAAGTGAGACGGCAGCGGCAGCGAGAAATGTCGCCGTTGGCGAGAGGCTCAGCACTGGCACACCAAGCGCCGGCGCGACGGCCAGCCCAACCCACCACGCGAGACTCATCACTGCCATATAGCGCCCGCGCAGGTTCGCCGGCGCGAGATCGGCGACCAGTGGCATCAGCACTGTGGTATGGAAGCATTCGCCGAGCCCCACAGTGATGGATGCCACCAGCAGGGCTGGGTACGCCATGCCGGCGCTGACACCTGCGACGAGCACGAGCAGACACGCACCGGCGAAGCTCGCCGCCGCCAGACCGATCATCACGACCCGTCGGCGGCCTTCGGCGAGCCGGGCGATTGGCACCTGGGCTACCACGACTGTCGCGGTGTTGGCGAGCAACAACAGCCCGATCAGCGGCGGGCTGAGCCCAATCACGTCTTTCGCATAGGGTGGTACAACCCAGGTGAACACGCCCCACCCAACCGCGATGATCGCCACATTTGTCAGGGCCAGGTGGATGAAGGCACGGTCACGGACAACGACACGGTATCCGCCCGTTATGGGCTCCAGTCGTGCGTTATCGCGTATGACGGCGACCAGCACGCAGACATAGATGAGGTAGGTCAGCGCGTTGGCCCAATACAGCGCACTGTAGCCCGCTAGGCCATACGTTGCG
>DATFXE010000125.1:0-10784 GCA_035258585.1 Roseiflexaceae bacterium
CACGATGCGGATGAGTCCATCCGACACTTTCCGTCCGATCGCCAGGCTCCGCTCGGAGTCTGCCCCGGTCACGAGCCGGCGACTGGTGAAGATCACGACATCCTGGCCGTCACACAGCCGGCGATCGGTGGCCTCGGCCACACGCCCAATCTCATTATCACAGCCGGCTTCCTCCAGCAGTGCCTCGACATGCACCTCGACGCTAGCGACATCCGGCTGCTCAAGCAGCCTGGCCACCTGGCCGGATGTCTTCGACACATACGAGCCGACTATGATCAGCCCGCCGGTGGCTGCCGGCAGATCGAGATCGGCGCGCGCAAGCAGTGGGCGCGGGCTGATGCCGGCGCGCAGCGGCACGATCGACGCGGCGGTGCGATACAGGAAGCGCTTTCCGCGCGCCTCGGCCTGGAGGATGCCAAGCGCAACCACCGCTAGGTCGCGCTCGCTCGCCGCGTTGACCACACAGACGCTGGAGCGCAGCTCGGCCAGCTGCGCGGCCACGCCATTCGGCCCGGCCCGGCGGATGGTCTCGATTGTGATCGAGCCCACGCTTGTGGCAGCCACGCGCCCGCTGGTCTTCTCCTCCACCCACTCGCGCAGGTTTGAGGCGCTGTAACCAAAGGTCGCATCGCGCGCGAAATCGGTCTCGCCGGCGGGGATGAGTCGATCGCCGTCGGCGACATAGTGGATATCGTCGATCGTATAGCGCCCGCCGGCGATGAAGGCGGGGATCAGCAGTGTTGCGTCGAAGCCGCCGCCCAGTGCATCTGCCAACGCCTCGACCTCGCCGGGGAAATGGCCGCGCAGCGTCGAGTCGCTGCGGCTGATCACCACCGGGCGCCTCATGCCCGGCTGCGCGGCAGTTCGGATGGCGCGGCCAATCTCGGCGTTGAGTAACTGAGCCTGAGCCAGTGGCATGCTGCGCGAGTTCGTCAATAGATACAGCGCCCGCCTGTCGCTGGTCAGCTCAGCACGCAGCGCCTCGATGGGCCACTCGGTCAACACGGCAATGCCATGTACGGTCTGAGTGCCGGTCGGGTCGTCGTCGAGCACCACCAGCATCTCGCCGGAGGAACTAGGGGCCGCGCGTATAGCCGGCAGCGGGTCGTCGGGCCATTCCGACGGCAGGTTGGCGAGCGTATCGGCGAGTGCGCGAGCGAGTGGTTTCATAGGTCGTGATGCCTTCTTGGATACTTCCCACGTAGTCAATCACATATGTTACAATACAGCTTAACCACACACAAGCGACCAAGCGCTCCAATCGAATAATAACAAACCTATGCAGTTGTGAGGCCACGTATGCCGAACATTCGCAAAGTCGCCGCATCTGTCGCGGCTACATGGGACGAGCCGCCCGCGCTGGCGCAGCGTCCGAAGGACGATCGCTACACGTGGGTCGATCGGCCGGCTGTGCTGTACATTAGCGGCAAGCCGCGAACGCTGCACGAAGTGCCTCGCATCGGCGATGTGCTGCGTTTGCGCGCGCCCTCAAGCGTCGGGCACGAAAAGGTCACCGGAGTCGTGCTTGGCGTGCGGGTGCGCAAGGACGGCATCTGGACGCATGTAAACCTCGCATTCAACGGCGCGCTCAAGTGGGTCTCGAAATCGACGATCAGCGCGCACCTGGGCCATCTGAAAGGTATCACCCGTGTTGATCAGCCAACTAGGGTATTGAACGATCGCGTCCATGGCGGCACACATGCGTGGTTCGTGCGCGTGTACGAAGGCAAACAGCCACGCGTCGCGCGGACGTTCAGCGACGGGGCGGCCGGCGGGATGCTACCGGCGCTCAAGGCTGCTATGGCCTTTCACACCGCTCATGCCGGCCTCGATCCGGAAGAGGGTATTCCTTTTCTCTGAATCTGCGATACTGCTGGCTTACTCAGATGGGAGGTTTGGAGGGCTTTGCCCTCCAAGATGCATTTGGTTTTGCGCCTGGTGCGGGCGGCACAGCCGCCCGAACCAGGCGCAAAACACAAACGTCTCGGGGGCCAGCGGCCCCCGCACCCCACCTGGCGAGTTTGCCAGCAGTATCATCTGCATCGCTGTGGCGAATATAGTACTTCACTCCTATTGTCGTATGTCACGGCTCGCACTAGAATATACGCTGAGTAGAGAGGAGACCCTTTCACAACCTTGAAACAAAAGACGGAGAGCCGTTCCGCCAGATGCGGGACGGCTCTCCGTCTTTTGGTCCTGGTTCTCGGCAGGCTATCGGCTATAATTGAGCATATGGCTCTGCTATCGAGAGTGAGAGCATGTCTATCCAACCAATCGGCTATGTTGCTCTTCTACGCAACAACAAAGCATTCCGCCGGCTCTGGTATGGCCAGGTGGTCAGCCAGCTCGGCGACTGGTTCGACTCAATTGCGCTGTTCGCGCTGCTGTTGCGGCTGACGGGATCGGGGCAGGCGGTTGGCGCGCTGATGGTAGCGCAGTTTCTACCGGCGACGGTGGTGGGCCTGTTTGCTGGCGTAGTCGTCGATCGGCTACCGCGCAAGCTGGTGATGATCGCCGCCAACCTCGGCAGCGCGGCTCTGGTGCTGCTGTTTCTGCTGGTGCGCGACGCCAGCCAGATCTGGATTGTCTACATTGTCGCGATTTTCAAAATGAGCCTGGTGGCCTTCTTCGATCCAGCGCGCACGGCCATGACACCCGATGTGACCAGTCGTGAAGAGCTGATCGCCGCCAATGCGATCAGCGGTGCCACATGGTCGGCCATGCTGGCGATCGGCGCGGCGCTGGGTGGTGTGGTCGCCGGCACGCTCGGCACCGACGCCGCGTTTATGATCGATTCAGCTTCGTTCGTACTAGCGGCGCTCTTCATCTGGGCCGTGCCGGTCCACGAGACGCACCTGAGCCAGCGCAAACCGACCAGCCGTGTCCAGGAGTTCCACGAAGGGCTGGCCTTTGTATTCAGCCATCGTGATATCGCACTGTACACATTGACCAAATCGCTCTGGAGTCTGGGCGGCGGTGTGCTGCTCTTGCTCACGCTGTTCGGGCGGCAAATCTTCCCGCTGGGAGCGGATGGGGCCTTGAGCATCGGGCTTCTCTACGCGGCGCGCGGGGTCGGCGCGGCGATCGGCCCACTGCTGGCGCGCCGGTTCGGCGGCGATAGCGAGCGCTTCCTGAGACGAGCGATTGGACCTTCGATCGTGCTCACCGGCGTCGGGTATCTGTTCGTCAGCGGCGCGCCGGCGCTCGTGCTGGCCGTGCTGGGCGTGATGATCGCCCACATCGGCGGAAGCACGCAGTGGGTCTTCAGCACATCGCTCTTGCAGATGAAGGTGCCCAATCGTCTGCAAGGGCGCGTCTTCGCAGTCGAAGGAGCGCTGCTCACACTCACCAGCGCGCTTTCGAGCTACTGCACCGGCGTGGCGGCGGACGCTGGCTGGACGCCGCGCGCGCTGGGGCTGCTGCTCTCGGCTGTGTTTGTGCTGCCGGGGCTGGTGCTGGGGCTGGCGCTCTGGCCCGCGCCGGAGCGCGATACACTGATTGAAGGTGAAGGGGCGACGGGGTGAGAGGCTATAGAGTGTTCGATGATCGGGGAGTGGGGCGCGGACAATCGATGCTGGTTCTCCTGACGACGGACCCTTCGACCCTTCGACCCTTCGACCCTTCGACCCTTCGACAAGCCCTTCGACAGGCTCAGGGGAGCCTCAGGGGGCACCAAGCTCAGGGGGGACCTCAGGGGAGCCTGCGCTCAGGGCAGGCGATGGACGATAGACGATAACACCATCGTCGGTCGTCTATCGTCTATCGTCAGAACTGGCACGGGATTTCCGCCGACGTGTACTACTGCGAGGGCGGCAGCCACGCCAGCGGCGACGCGAAGTCGGCCCCCTTCACCAGCAGCTGCTCGGGCGCGCTGCCAGGCCGCCAGCGCCAGATCTCGCCGGGCTGGCCATCGGCGTTGACCGGCTGATCGGGGGTCAGGCCCGGGTTCCAGCCAGGCGGCAGCTCGACCGCCAGCGCAGCGCCGTCGGGCGCCCAGGCGGCGGCCTGAGCGCGCGGTAGCCGATCGGCGCGCTGGCCGACCGCGGTGAGCGCGCCGCTGGGTAGCGCGATCTCGTGCTCGCCACCCAGGTTGGTCACCACGACCGCCCAATTATCATAGCCGCCGAATCCACGCGCGTCGCCCTCATTATTCTCGCTAATGGCAACCGACTGGCCATTGGGCGCGAAGCGCGCCGGCAGCAGCCAGCCGGCGCCCGAGTCGAGTGGCTTGCCCTTGCCGTCAAACGATCCGGCGATCTCGGTCAGGTCCAGGTCGACCAGCGCCTGGTAGCCGAGGAAGCGATGGTAGACGATCTGCTTGCCGTCGGGCGACCAGGCCGGCGCGTAGACGATACGGCCGGTGTGCGGCGGTGGCGCGTCTGCGCCTTGCGCTTTGGCAAAATCCCATCCGTGCTGCCCCTCTCGATTGATCAACCGGATGCTGTTCACAATCGTCGGCCCTTTGTTCAAGTCAGGCTCATATTGTGTCGGAGGCGTGGCATAGGCGATCCGCTTACCATCCGGCGAAAATGACGGGTCGCAGCCCGATCCGAACGATGTCTCACTGGAATCGCTCAGGCTCAGCAAACGTACCTCGCTGCTGACGCACCAGGCCGACCATGTCATCCACTCGGGTCGATATGGTTCTGTCGCAGTGGAAGAGCCATAGACCAATGCGCCGCCGTCGGGCGCCCAGCTCAGGCCAGCCTCGGCGCGATCGTTGGTTGTAAGCTGCGTGAGCGAACTACCGTCGCGGCGCACGGTCCAGATCTCAGCCTGGCGGCCCTTCCCGCGGATGAGTCCAATGAGCACGCCATCGGGCGACACGACGAAGTCGCGAACAGCGTTGGCGATCTGCCGCTCCTTGCGTGTGCCGGTGTCAAACGCAATCAGCGCGCCCTTGCGCAAGAAAAGGATCTCGCTGCCCAACGAAGCCACCGGGAGCGCTGCCGCGGCGGGCGCTTGTGTGGCCGGCGCCTGGGTGGGCGCGGGCGCCTGTGTCGGAGCGGGGAGCTGGGTGGGCGCCGGAGTGGGCGCGGGCGCCTGTGTTGGCGCAGGCGCCGAGGTCGGCCGCAGCGCGGTTGCTTGCGCCGGCGCGGGCGCCGCGGTTGGCGGCAGCGCGATCGTCGCACGCGCGGGCGGCGCAGCCGTAGGGGTCTGGGTGGGTAGCGGCGCCGTCGGCTGATCGGCCGCCAGACCGCCGCCACAGGCCGCTAGCGACAGCGTGGCCAGCAGAATCGGTATCAAGCGACGAAGGAGCACGATCATCTCCAGTGTTCTTAGGGACTCAGAGATTTCAAAACATCCCAGGGTGGGGGTTCGGGGGCGGGCGCAGCCCGCCCCCGAACCCCTCCCCAGGGATGATTTAGATTTTCCAGATCCCTTAAAAGAAAGCTATCGCTGGCTTTTGCCGGCAGAGCAGTTGCCAGGTTATTGTAGCATGCAGGAATCGTTGGCGGCTACCGCGCGCAGGTGATGCCAAGGTGGAGATTGGATGATGAGAGGTTAAATAACAGCGGCTGTAGCATATCAGCAGCTCACGCCGGTAGCAGCTGCCGGAAGCGCTCGAACGCCGCATGCCACTCCTGGGCCGGCCCCGGCTCGTAGATGTTCTGAGCGATCGAGGCGCCGATCGCCTGGCGGCCTGCGGCGATATCTGGAAGGTGACCGGTGGCGACCGCCTGGACCATGACATTCCCCAGCGCGGTGGCCTCGATCGGGCCGGCGACTACCACGCGACCACATGCGTCGGCCGTGAACTGGCAGAGCAGCCGGTTCCGGCAGCCGCCGCCGACTACCCGGATGGTCGCGATGTTCACGCTGGCAACCTGCTCGATCGCCTCGATCACCCAGCGGTATTTGAGCGCCAGGCTTTCGAGACAACAGCGCACGATCGCGCCGACGGTTTCCGGCACAGGCTGGCCGGTGCGTTCGCAGAAAGCGCGAATGCGGGCGGGCATGTCGCCGGCGTGCAGGAACTCGACCGCGTCGGGGTCGATCAGGCTTTGGAATGGTTTGGCCTGATCGGCCAGGCCCAGCAGCGTTTCCCAATCGTACGTGGTGCCCTCACGCTGCCATTGACGCTGGCTCTCCTGCACCAGCCACAGCCCGGCCACGTTCTTGAGCAGGCGGATGGTGCCGGCTACACCGCCTTCGTTGGTGATATTCAGCGCCAGCGCGCCATCGCTCAGGATCGGCTGGCCGACCTCGACTCCAACCAGGCTCCAGGTGCCGCTGCTGATATAGGCGCTGCTCGCGTCCAGGCCAGGGATGGCCGCTACCGCGCTGGCAGTGTCGTGGCTGCCCGGCGCGATCGCCGGCACCGGCCCGTGCAGCCCTGTCTCGCTCAGCACACCGGGCAGTAGATTGCCCAATATCGTGCCGGGGGCAACAATTGGCGCTAGAAAGTGAGTCGGAAGTTTGAGCTGTTCCAGTAGGTCGGTGGCCCAGCTCCCCGTGCGGCAGTCGAGCATCTGAGTGGTGCTGGCGTTGGTATATTCGACTGATTTGAGGCCGGTCAACCAGTAGTGAAACAGGTCGGGCATCAGCAGCAAGCTGTCGGCGGCATCGAGCCAGGGGTCGCCGGCCAGGCTCATGAGCTGGTAGAGCGTGTTGATCGGCATAACCTGGATGCCGGTCTGGGCGAAGACCTGGCGGCGCGGCACGATCTCGAAGACGCGCTCGATCATGCCGTCGGTGCGCGGGTCGCGATAGGTGACGGGGTTGCCGATCAGGCGGCCGGCGCGGTCGAGCAGCGCAAAATCGACGCCCCAGGTGTCGACACCGATGCCGGCCAGCGGCGTGTCGACGCTTGCGGCATAGCGCGCCATGCCGAGCTTGATCTCGCTCCACAGCCGCAGCACATCCCAGTGCATCGAGCCGAGCACGTGAATCGACTCGTTGACGAAGCGGTGCAGCTCCTGCAGATCGAAGCGCTCGCCATCCCAGCGCCCGAGCATCACCCGCCCGCTGGACGCGCCCAGGTCGACGGCGAGGAAGTTAGCTTTGTGAGTCATGGCATCCCTTTACGTAGGACGTACGCAGTTGGCGTTTTAGACAAGGTTCGATGCGGCTTTACGATGTCGACATTGAGAATCATCGGTTTCATCGTAGGGACACGATATATCGTGTCCCTACGATGAAAACATCGCAAAGCAATGTCGGGCGTCGATGAAACCTTGTCTTAGCGGGGGTGCGGGGGCCGCAGGTCCCCGAGAACCTTCTTTTCCGCCCACCCCTGGCGGCTTTGCCGCCAGGGGTGGGCGGAAAAGAAGGTTCTTTGGAGGGCAAAGCCCTCCAAACCTCCCAACTGCGTAACTCCTATTACAATTTCTCAATTCCCGCAAGCCGCTGGCGGCGCGCGTGCTCGTCGAGGCGACTGTCGATACGCGCGACATCGTCTTCGGACATGAAGCGCGGCCCGCCAAACGCGTACGTCCCAACCAGAATCCTGGCCCATTTGTCGGCCATCAGCGTGATATTCAGCGCCTCAGACGCGGTCTGGCCAAGTGCCAGGATGCCGTGGCTGGCCATCAGCAGCAGCCGCGGCGGAAAGCCGTAGGCTGCGCGGTAGCGCCGCAGCTCGGCGCGAATAGCCTGCGCCAGCGCAAAGCCGGGATCGACATATGGCACCACCGCCGGGGCCGCACCGCAGACGACGATCGCATCTGGGAAGATCTGTCGTAGGAACGGCTCGGCGCCAAGCTGGCTGCACAAAATCTGATTGGCCGAGATCGGGTGGCTGTGCGCGACCCAGCGAGCCTGGCCCTCGGTCAGGCAAAGCGCGTGCATAAACGTCTCGACCGAGGGCGGGCGCGCCGTGTGATCGATGAGCGCGGCGCGCAGCCCATCCGCCACCTGCGCGTCGCTCAGGCTCGGCACATCGAGCATCTCCAGCACCGGCGCCAGGCGGACCCGGCTGAAGCCGCCCGCGTCGATCGCCGCCAGCTGGCTGCCCGAGGCCTTGACCCAGAAGGTGCGGTCGCCGGCGTCGACACTGGTGTTACCCTCGCCCAGGATGGCAAGCTCGCGCTCGGGCCGGCCCAGCTCGCGCGAGAGGGCGATGAGACTAGCCAGAGGTTCGTCTAGCTGCATTCTGACACCGACTTACTTGTGGGTGAGTGCTGGCAGATGTGGGTAGATCGGCTGATCTTCGAGAATCGCCTTGACCTGCTCGGAGGCGGCAAGCGCCTGCACACCGGCAGGCGTGGTTGCCACAATTATATATCGGCTTCGCTGACAATTCGAGAGACTTGGACTATTGGAACCCGCCACTGGCCGTCGCGGTGCCGCGCTCGGATCGAATCTTGGCCTCGTAGCCGCTGGCCTTGTAGGCGGCGATCGGGTCAGTGGCGATGCCAAGCTCATCGCGCACCTGCGCCAGCAGCGGGCGGACGTCGGTGCGGTAGGCCTCGTTCAGGATGCGGTGGGCCTCCAGCACCTCGCCGGCCGTCTGGGCCTCGGCCAGCCGCGCGCGCGGCACGATCAGCGCCTTGGCGTACGCCTCCTGGCAGTTCAGTACTGAGTAGATCACCGGCGCGATCTTGCCCTCGATGTTGTGGCACTGGTCGAGCATATAGGCCACGTTGCGCGCCGTCGCGCGGGCCGGCTGGTCGTCGCTCAGCTCGGCGCCGGCCAGTTCGGTGTAGATCAGGAACAGCTCGTAGGGGTTGGCGCTGCCGACGATCAGGTCGTCGTCGGCGTACTTGCGATTGTTGAAGTGGAAGCCTCCTAATCGCCCCTCGTCGAGCAAAAAGGCGACTATCTGCTCGATGTTGACGCCCTGCGCGTGGTGGCCGAGGTCGACCAGCACCTGCGCCTGCGGGCCGAGCTTGAGACAGAAGGCGTAGGAGGTGCCCCAATCGGGCAGATCGGTGCTATAGAAGGCTGGCTCGAAGAACTTGTACTCGATCAGCATGCGTGCGCCGGATGGCAGATGCTCATAGACCTGCTTCAGGCCATGCTCGAAGCGACGCTTGCGCCCGCGCAGGCTGTCCTGCCCGGCGTAATTGGTGCCGTCGGCGAACCACAAACTGAGATCCTTGCTCTTGACCTCGGGCATGATCTCGCAGCACTCGAGGATGTGGTCGAGCGCCATCTCGCCGATCGCCGGATCGGGGTTGCCGAGCGAGCCGAGCTTGTAGGCGTCGTCCTGAAAGACGTTCGGGTTGACCGCGCCGATCGTGATGCCTTGCGCTTCGGCGTACTGGCACATCGCGGCATAATCGCCATCCTCGGGCTTGTCCCACGGGATATGCACGGCCACCGAGGGCGCGACGCCGGTGAGCCTGTGGACGATCGCGGCGTCGTCGAGCTTCTGGCGCGTGGTTGTGGCTGCGCCGGGCCAGGCAAAGGCCTTGAAGCGCGTGCCGCTGTTGGCGTAGCCCCAGCTGGGCGTCTCGATCCGCTGCTGCTTGAGCGCGACCTTGACGGCTTCCACTTCGATGCCCTGGGATTGCAAGCTCTCGGCCAGCAGCTCGTACGCGGCGCGGTGGGTGGTCATTGTGGTCTTTCTCCTTAAGGTTCTAGCACTGAAACGTGTTGTTTTGCCTGCGGCCTCTAATGCGGATAGTTCTCGCTCAATCCGGCCTCGGCAAAACGCTTCAGCGTCTCAGGCTGCTCGCTACCTGAAGAGCAGACAACAAAAATCGTAAGAAATCGTAAATGCGCTGTGGAGAGTATAAACTTGGTATCTGGGGGAGTCAAGCCGAGCGGCGATTTGGTTAGCATAAAGAGACAGCCAAGCATACATGGCCACGAAGGAATTCCGACTGCTTCCGATCGTCAATAGGGCAGCACGAGCACATCTCCATACCTACCCTTGTGAGCCCTTTGGAGGGGGTGCGGGGGCGACGGCATAGAAAAGCCCGACTTCCGCAAGAAGTCGCACCTTAAACGAATTGTCGCCGCAGTGGCCTACACACGAGCGAAGGGCTACCATGAAAAGGGGAAAACAAACTCTGCTGGCCTCATAGAGAGGCAAGGAACAGACCCGCTGTATCCGCTGTGCTTGCGAGGAAATCAAGGGGTAAAACAAATACTGCTACAGCGTATGAGGCCGTAGCAGTATTCGTTCAACTATTGAAAGCGGCTGTTTGTGCCACTATTTAGCTAGGTTGCGCCATTCGGTTTGAGCGGAGTGGTTGACACAGTGACCGGTACTGCCGGCGCTTCCTTCGGCTGCTCAGCCGTCAGGCGCTGTATGATTTGGTCACGCATTGCGGCAACCTCCGGTCGAGTGGCATTGCCGCCACCATTTGCATTCACCTGCACGCCCATGCGCTCCGATAGCAGCATGGCTAGCAAGCCCTCCATCAGGTTGCCGCCGCTAGACTTCCCATCGCCACCACCAACGACCACCTGCGGGACAACATTCACACCAGCCTTCTCAATCGCCTCAGCGAAGCGGTTCATCACGTCTTGGGTGACCTGGAACTGCGGCCCGCCGTAAGCACGGACCTGTTCCTCAATGGCGATTGCTTGTGCGATACCGATGCGGGCTGCTTTCTCCGCTTCCGCCTCGGCGAGTGCGCGAATGGTAGCCGCTTGCTGAAGCGCGCGCTGATAGTCAGCTTTGCCCTGGTTGCCCTGGACGGTAATGCTGATTTCCGATTCAGTCAGCGCCTGCTGCTGACGCGCCCGTGACTCGGCCTCACGCAGCTCGCGCTCTTTGACCGCGGCCTTTTCCTGGCGGTTGTAGGTCTCGATTTGCTCCTCGGCGATTTGCCGTGCCCGTAGCTGCGTCAGGATCTGCTCAATCTTCTGGTCGCCGCCCGAGGAGGTTG
>DATFXE010000126.1:0-2722 GCA_035258585.1 Roseiflexaceae bacterium
GCCGGCCGCCGGCACGATCTCGAGGAAGATCGTCACCCCACCGTCGGCCTCGAACATCAGCGGCTCGGCCGCGCCGCCGCGCAGCGCCAGGGCGGGTGTGCGCGGCAGCAGCCGCGCCAGCGACCAGCCGCGCATTGCTGGCCGCCAGGCCCGGGCAGGCTGCTCCGCCGCGGGCGCGGGCGCCTCGTCGCGCAAGAAGAGCACCAGCTCGGCGATCTCTTCGCTACAGCGCGCGCACTCCTCCAGATGCCTCGCGATCGCACGCTGCTCCTCCGAGTCGGCCCGCCCAAGATGATACTCGGCCAGCGCTTGCGGCGACGGGCAATCCCAGCGGTACAGGCCGGATCGCAGCGCCTGCTCGGCCACCCGCGCGTCCTCAAGCCGCGCGGCGCAGCTCGGGCAGCGTGCAAGATGGTCGATCACATCGGGTGTGGCGGCCTCGTCCAGCGCGGCGGAGATCTGGTCATCGGTCAGTGGCGGCGGCGTGCTGCAATCCATACGGCACCTGTCCTGGCGATCGGCGAGTTACGACTGTCGAGCAATAAGGTTTCGCGTAGTGCAAGCTGGTTAGATGTCAGTCGTAGGTCACATGTCGGATGTCGCAACCTCATGCGCCTTGCGACCTGCGACATACAACCACCCCGTCACGTGCGCGGAACCACGTGTTGCCTACTAAATGCGGGTCTCAGAAAAATATCACGTAACGATCAGCCAGCTAGCTTGCGCAGCTCCGCGTCGTTCCTCAGCAGCCGGCGAATGCGGTACAGCTCGACCGAGACCTCACGCTCGTCCTTCCAGCGCGTCGGGTAGGCTTGGACGATCTGGCGCGGCTTCAGGTCTTGGACGAAGGCGCAGCGCGCCAGCAGCCGGTCGCGCGGGTCGGGCAGCAGGCGCTCGATCCGCCGCCACAGCTCGGCCGCCGCGATCCTAGTGCCGAGGTCGGGCGCGTGCGCCACGTCTGGCCTCTCATCGAGCGAGGTCGCCGACGCGGGCGCCTCGTCGCGCAAGTACTGCGCGATCGCCGTATGCACGCATAGCTTCAAGTAGGCCAACACCTGCGGCAGCGAGGGAAAGCTATCGAACTTGGGCCCACGCAGCGCGAAGAAGAACGCGCTCCATGCCGCACTGACAAAGTAGTCGGCGCTCTCGCCACTTCGCACAAAGCCGCCGTGGCTATGCACCCATATGAGCACCTGTCGCTCGTAGATCTGGTACACCCGCGTGAAGGCATCCGACAGCTCATCCGCCAGCGCGCGCCGCAGCAGCTCGAAGCAAAATCGTGCGTCGCTCTGCTCGCGGCGGTTGAACTTCTCCGTCTCGGAAGCGCAGCGCTGGGTCAGGTCGTCGAGCGAGAGACTATCGGCAAGGCTCATGCGGGCGCTCCTGGGCGCTGTACTAGTGACCATCGAAAACTGCTCGTCGCCCATTGTACACGATTCTGCATGGGCGCCATACGCGGACACTCGCTCGCGATCTCGAAACCCGAGTACCTAGAGCGCCAACCAAGTATTCGGAACGATCCGCGAATAACACTCACATGTACGAATACAAAGCTCAATATTCGCGTATATTCACGAAAGTCGTGGATTCTTGGCCGACGTTCTAGTATTATGACGAGAGTTAGGAGGTCTGGAGGGCTTCGCCCTTCAGATTCCATCCTCGGTGGGGGTGCGAGGGCGGCTTTGCCGCCCTCGCACCCCCACCGAATAGGGTTTTTCGGGGGCCAGAGGCCCCCGAACCCCCATTCGGAAGTAAAGTCTAGATGCTGATCCGAAATCGCACGCACGGTCCGTTTATTCTTTTATAGAAGAGGATGACCACCGCACTACGACCTCATACCACGAGATCGCTCTTGACTAGAACAAACAGTCGGCAGTAAGCAGGCGGCATACCGCCAAGCGCCAACTGCCTACGAGGCGCAATGGACTACCATGCACTGATCGCACAGCTCGAAGATCCCGCGGCGCTAGCCGGGTGCATTCAAGCGCTTGATACCGCGGCGGCGACGGAGCTGGTAAGCTACCTCAAGGCCGAGGCCGACCGCCACTGGTGGATCAATGCCAACCGCTCGCTGGAGCTGGCCGAGCTGATCATGCGGATCGGCCAGGCGCGCGCTGATGTCTGCCAGACGGCGCTGGGCATGATGGCGCGCGGCGATGCGCTGAAGCTGCTGGGCCGCACAGAAGAGGCGTGGGACACGCTTGGAACGGCCGGCGAGTTGTTTCAGCAGTGCGGCGATCACATTGGCTGGGCGCGCACGCGGATCGGCCGGATCGGCATCTGCGTCGACCTGAATCGCGTCGAGCTGGCCCTGGCCGAAGCTGCCAAGGCCCGCGCGGTCCTGGCGCGCCACGCCGTGTACGACAAGCAGCTCGTGCTGGATCTGAACACTGCGGTGGTCTACAATCTGCTTGGCGACCAGGCCCAGGCGCTCAGGATCTATCAGGCGGCGCTCGAAACCGCCGAATCGCTTGGCGAAGCCGGCCAGACCTGGCTCGGACCGCTGTACACCAACATTGGCAATGTCCACTTTTTGCTGGGCGATTTCCGCCAGGCGGCCGCCTACCACGAGCGCGCGTATACGCTGTTCGCGGAACGCCGCGAGACGATCAATTTGGCGACGGCCGAGCTCAACCTGGCGCGCATCGCGATCGCCCAGGGGCGCTACCGCCGTGCCCTGAGCCTGCTGCATCACGCGCACACGCTGATGCCGGCGGCGGAG
>DATFXE010000127.1:0-7778 GCA_035258585.1 Roseiflexaceae bacterium
TCGCCTTGCGGCCTTTCCCCAGAAACTGATAGGCAGAAGCTTGCTGCGTCATCGTCACACCCCATTCTTCTTCAGCAAACGGCGAGACTCTATTGTACACGATGCGGGGCAGGTTGGTGTGAGCAATATGGGTGCCATAGCAGATAAATCCATTTGTTCAACCACGGTACTTCGACTATACTACGCGCCACGACCAACGACCAAGGACAAAGGACCAACTGCACCTATGCCACCATCCTTGCGCGCCGTGACCTTGTTTGTCGCGCTAACACTGATCCTGACGGCGTGCGCCAGCCCCGCTGCCGAGGCCGACGCGCCCGCCCCCATCGCCACACTCGCTCCCACCCATGTGCCTCAGCCGACCGCTGCCCCCACCAGCGCGCCTCAGCCGACCGCCGCGCCAACCGCCGTACCGGCGCTGGCCAAGGGCGTGCTTATCGCCGGCGTGGATGTCGGCGGGCTGGCGCCCGAGGAGGCGCGCAAGAAGATCGAGGGTGCGCTCCAGCCACTGCTGCTGCCGATCGAGCTACAGGCCGGCGCCGCCAGCACAACCTTGAAGCCCGAGGAGATCGGCCTGGAGCTGCCGCTGGACGCAATGCTGGCCGAGGCACAGGCGGCCCAGCCGGGCGCGCGCGTCGACCTCCAGGTCACATACGACCAAGCCAGGCTGCGCGCGGCGCTCTCGGGCATGGTGACCGGGTCGGGTGCGCCAGGAGCGATCTCGGTGATCAGCGACACACAGGCGATCTCGCGCAGCTTCGCGCTGGCCAGTGGCGCCGCGCAGGTGGATGTCGACGCGGCCGTCAAGCTGCTCGACGAGCGGCTGCGCTCAGTAGGCGGCGCGCGCCGCATCACGCTGCCGCTGACCACGGCAGGCGGGGCAGCCGCCCGGCCCACGCCAGCGCAGCTCGAGGAGCAGATCGAGCTGATGGCCAAGGAGTGGAATGGAGTCGCCGGCATCTACGTCTACGACGTAGCCAGCGGCGATGAGCTTGCCAGCTTGCACAAGAATACGGTCTTCTCGGCGGCCAGCACGATCAAAGTGGCGATTCTGCTGAATGCCTACGCCCATGTCAACTCGTTCACTGCCAGGCAGCAGCAGGCACTCGAGGCCATGATCGTCGATAGCGACAATCTGGCGGCCAACGCGATGCTGGCGGCGGCGGTCGGCGGCTCGGGCACCGAGGACGCCTTGCGCGGTGCGGAGCAGATGAGCGCACTGCTGAAGGATGTCGGCCTACCACACACCTACCTCTACGCGCCGTTTGAGGCGCTCGATTACCTTGGACAGAAGAAGATCAAGATCAAGCTTGGCCCGGCGCGCGAGGGAGATCCGCCGTACACCGAGTCAGGCCGTGCGCTACGCACCACTCCAGCCGAGATGGGGCAGATCTATCGCATGATCGACCAGTGCAGCAAGGGCCAGGGGATCCTACTGGAAAAGTACGGAGATCATCTGAACTCCAAACGGTGTCAGGAGATGCTCGACCGGCTCGCGCAGAACGGCGACCAGGCCCGCATGCGCAGCGGCCTCCCCGACAAGGTGCGCGTGGAGCATAAGAGCGGCTGGATCGACGACATGCAGGCTGATGCTGGCATCGTACGCTCGCCTGGCGGCGACTTTATCGTGGCGATCTACCTGTTTCAGAAAGACCGGACCGGCGCGCCGCTGCCTGACACACTGTTCCTGCCGGCGATCAGCAGCTTCGCGCGGTTAGTGTATTCGTATTACAACCCCGTTTTAGTGAGGAAGTAAGTCGGAGGGGAGCGGGGGAGGGGCCTGCGGCCCTCTCCCGCTCCCCCTCCCACTTACAAGGAGTGAAGTATGCCCGAACTTCCCATCCGCCGGATGATTCTCTTTAAACACGGCGTCGGCTACTTCGAGCGGCGCGGCTCTGTCGGCGGCACGGCGCTGCGGCTGAGCTTCCCACGCGAGGCGATGGACGATGTGCTCAAGAGCCTCGTAGCGCTCGATCTGGGCGATGGGCAGGTCCACGGCGTCGATTTCGAGACACCCGAGGATCGCGCGCAGCAGATCGCCCGCGGCTCGATCCATCTCTCCGACGACCGCAGCCTGCTCGATCTACTGCGCGACCTGCGCGGCCGGCGGGTGCGGCTGTGGCTGGAGGAGGAGCGCGAGGAGCCGCGCAAGGGGTTTGGCCTGCGTGGCGGAAAGCCGGCCGAGCCACGCGAGGCGGCCGAGAGCGCCGGGCCGCCGGTGCCCGAGCTGCCGCCGCCCTCGCGTACCCAGGTCGATGGGCTGGTGATCGGCATCGACGTCGAGGACGACAAGAACCTGCTGCGCGCGCCGATCGTCTCGATCTACCAACCTGATCAGCGCCGCATCCGCACCTACGGCCTGCGCGAGATCAAGCGGCTGGAGCTGCTGGACGAGCGCTCGGCCGAGGATCTCAGCTATTTCCTGCGTGCGGCCCAGAGCGAGGAGGACCGTCGCGCCGCCACCCTGCGCCTGTCAGACGGCGAACACGATCTCCTGGTCGGCTATATCGCGCCCGCGCCAGCCTGGCGGGTGAGCTATCGTCTGCTAGCCGAAGCGACCACCGACCACCGACCACCGAATCAAACGGGTCGTCGGTGGTCGGTGGTCAGTGGTCGGTCTTGCTGCAGGGTTGGGGCCTGTTCGACAACCAACTCGACGAGAATCTGGAGGATGTGGCGCTGACGCTGGTGGCCGGCATGCCGGTCTCGTTCCGCTACCGGCTGTACGAACCTCACACGCCCGAGCGCCCACTGATCGCCGACGAGGAGCGCACCGTCACCGCCCCGATCGAGTTCGCCGGCGCGATGCCGCCCCCGCCGCCCGCCGCCGCGCCGATGATGGCCGCCGCGGCGCCGGGCGGCATGGCCAAGCGCTCGCGTATAATGACCCTCTCGGCCGACGAGCCGACGACCGAGCGGCTCACGCTGGATGCGCTGGATACTTCCACCGAGGCGGCCAGCGTGGGCGAGGAACGCGGCGCGCTCTTCCAGTACCGCGTGACCCACCCGGTCAGCGTGGCGCGCGGCCAGTCGGCCATGGTGCCGATCGTTGGGCAGCGGCTGGATGGGCGCAAGGAGCTGTTGTATAACGGCCAGAAGCTGCCCAAGCACCCGGTCGCCAGCTTGAGGATGCGCAACGAGACCGGGCTGACGCTGGAGCGCGGGCCGGTGACGGTGATCGAGCAGGGCGACTACGCCGGCGAGGCGGTGCTGCCGTTTACCCGCGCGGGCGGCGAGCTGATCGTGCCCTACGCCGTCGAGTTGGGTATCAGCATTCAGGAGGAGCACAGCGGCGACCGCCAGACCCGCGGCATCAGCGTGCGCGACGATTACTTGCTGTTCCAGGAATGGGTTGTGCGCCACACCCGCTACCGCATGCACAGCACGTTACCCGCCGCGGCCGAGGTCATGGTGGAGCAGGCGCTGCTGCAAGACTACGAGCTAACCGAGACGGCCGCGCCAACCGAGCAGGCCCAGGGCCTGGCGCGCTGGCAGGTGACGTGCCCGCCAGGCGCCGAGACCAGCTTTGTGGTTCACCAGCGCATGGAGACGAGCCGCTGGGAGCGCGTGCGCGGCGTCACGCCGAAACAGCTGCGCGAGTTTTTCAAACACCGCTATCTGGACGATGCGACCTACGCGGCATTATCTGGCGTACTCGAGATCTATGGCCAGATCGAGGCGCATAACAAGCGGCTGGAAGAGATCGAGCGCGAGCGCGGCGCGATCTACAAGCAGCAGCAGCAGATCCAGGGCAGCCTTGGCCCGCTCGGGCGCGAGGGCGAGGAGGGCGCGCTGCGCTCGCGCTACGTCGCGACCCTGGGCGAACTGGAGGATCGGCTGGCTACCTTGGGCGCCGAGCAGCAGCGCCTCCTTACCGAGAACCAGCGGCTGGAGCGGGAGGCCAGCGAGCGGCTGGCTGCGCTAGCTGGGAAGTAGTAAGAAGCCACGCTACCCAGCGCCACGCCGCTCCATCAGCTCGGCGGCGAGATCGCGCAGGATCGGAAACTCATTGCCCCAGCCATCCTCGATATCCTCCCAGAACTCGCCCAGAGCGCGGCTGCCGGCGCGCTCGTAGGCCAGCGCCTGGGACAGCATCTCGATCCGATCGATTCCTTTAACCAAGCGCGCCTCGCGGCTACAGCCGCGCGTGTATTCCTCCCACAGCGCGAGATACTCCGCACGGTTGGGCAGGCACGCGAGCATCTCCTCCAGCGCGCGTCGCTCAGCTTCGTGCTTGCGTTCAGCGCCGATAAAGCGTCTCGCCGAGGCCGGCAGGTCGCTCAGCAGCGCCTCGGCCATATCGTGCAACATAGCGATCGCCAGCAGCTTGCCGCGATCCAGCCCATCGATCGTATCGCCGATCAGCAGCGCGAGAGCGGCGACGCCGAAGCTGTGTTCGGCTATGCTCTCGGCGTTGGGGACGCCGCGTTGGAGCCAGCCAGTGCGGGGCAGCAGCTTGAGCGTGGCAACTTGTGTGTAGAGGGCCAGAATGTTGTGAGCAGTGGTGTCGTGCATGATTGCGCTCCTTATTTTGTAGGGAGCGCATTATCCCATGCTCACAGGCCACGAGTCAACTATCAATTCTAGTACGATAGCGTCACACCACCGCCCATCACCCATCACCCATCACCCGCCACACCGTCACGGCCACCACGGCCAGCGCCAGCCCCCGCGCACATACACGCCATCCCACGGCACCAGGCCGCGATTCTCAGGCGTCCGCCAGATGACAGCGCCTGTGTTGGCGTCGAAACGCGTGATCGTGGCATGGGTATAGTTCAGGCCGTAAAGTGTCCCGTTCGGGCCAGCGACTATATGGTGCTGATCGTAGCTCGGCTCGAGCCGCGTGGTAGTGCTCAAGGTATCGGCCGCCACCAGCTCGACGCCACCCACGCGCCCGTCGCCACGCGGGATGGCGAGCTGGCCGGTGTCGAGTAGTTCCATATCCCAGGGCAGTGGCGTCTGCGCCAGCAGTGTGGGAGCCTCGGCCTGGCCGGCGCGATCCACCCGCCAGATTCCCGGCCGGTCGCCGCGCTCCCCGACACCGGTGAGCAGCACAAAGATAGAGCGGCCATCGCGGCTCACGCTGAGGTAGCCGTTGCGCGGGCGACTGGGCGCCAGCGTCTGCGACCGCGCCCTGCCGCTCCCTACATCGATCGTCCACAGCCGGGCCTGCTCCTCGTTCAGTGCCAACAACGTGGCTCCATCGGGCGAGATAGCGAGCGCGCCGGGCGTCTGGCCGAGATCGTATGTCCGCACCTCGGATAGCTCGGGCGAGTCGAGCGCCAGCGCGATAACTCCGCCGGGTCGCGCAAGATACAGCCGCCCAACGCGCGGGTCGAGCGCCATGCCGGCGCCGGCCGCGAAGGGCTGCCGGGCATCCCAGCGGCCGATCGGCTGGAATGTGTGGAGATCGACGGCGATCAGCGCCTGCCGCAGCCGGACATACAGCCGATCGCGTGGCTCATCGTATGTGATAGCGTCTGGCGCCTCGGCGAGTTTGAGGACGGCCAGCCGCGCGCCATTAGCGGCATCCAGCGCCACAATCTGGGCATTGCTCCTATCGGCGATCACCAGGCGGTCGGGCGCGCGGCCGGCCGTAGCGGCCCCACGCCCTCCCACCAGCACGGCGAAGAGCAGCAGCGCGGCCAAGGCGCCGGCAAGCGTCAGCCCGCCGCCGAGCCAGGCGAACGGAGCCGGCCGGCTCAGCCGCGCACGCACGGCGGCGCGCACATCCGGCGCCGGGGCGGCAGACATGGCGACTGCGATCTGACGCGCATCAGCGCGCAGGCGCTCCAATCGCGCCGCGCATGCCGAGCACGTGAGCACGTGAGCACGCAGCTCGGCGCGCTCATCCTCGCCTAATGCGCCGTCGAGGTAGGCCGCGAGCTGAAGCGGATCAGGATGCATCATCGTCCTCCTCGCCACCATAGGCGGCGCGGAACGCGGCGCGGCCGCGGCTGATCCGCATGCGCACCGTGCCCTCGCTCACCTGGAGCAGCGCGGCAACCTCGGCATAGGAGAACCCCGCAACCAGGTGCAGCAGCAGCGGCGCGCGCTGCTGGATGGGCACGCGCCGGAGCGCCTCCTCGACGTGGGCAAGCTCAACCGCGCCGCGATCCGGGGCGGGTGTGCTGAGGTGCTGGCCGAACGTCAGCGGCAGCCAGCTGATCAGGCGCCGCCGCCTCAAGGCCGAATAGGCCTGGTTGTGGGCGATCCGGTAGAGCCAGCTCCGCAGCAGGCCGGGATCGTCGAGCGTGCCGATCGATCGGTAGGCGCGCAGAAAGGTCTCCTGAAGGAGGTCTTGCGCCTGCTCAGGATCGTTCACCAGGCCGCGCAGGTAGCGGAACAGCGGGGCCTGGTAGCGCGCCATGAGCGACTCGAAGGCCTGCTCGTCGCCGGCGCGAATCCGCGCGACCAGCAGCGCGTCGGCCTCGTTGCGCTCGGCGCCTCTCGCGCTGGCCTCACTCACGATCGCTAGCCCCCGTAGCATCAATACCTCTGCTTCCATCATACCACTGCCGAGAACTCGACCATAGACGATAGACGATAGACGATAGACGATATGTCGCCTTCCATCGTCAACCGTCCATCGTCCATCGTCAAGGTGAATTCCTCACTCATTCTTGATTCTAATGGTTCGCTCCCGCGCTCAGAAAGGCGATCAGCGCCTCGATTTCATCGCTCTTCAAGCCAAGATTCGGCATGTAGGTGTTTGGCCTGACCGCCGCGGGATCTTTCAGCCAGGTACGCAGGTAGTCCGCGCTCCAGCGAAAAGTGGTTAAGTCTGGGTTGCCTTCGCCAAATGTGCCCGAGCCGGCCACGGCGGCGTGATGGTGGCAGGTCACACAGCCCTTTGCCGAGAAGAGCGCTCTGCCGTAGGCCACCTGATCCGCCGTCGGCACGGCGGGCGTGGCCGGCGCGGCGCGCCCAGGCAGCGCGGAGAGTAGCAGTAGCGCCATGCCCACAACAGCCAGGGCCAGGCTAAATTTGAACATAGCGATTCCTCTTGTAGATCAGTGTCAGCTTATTTCTGCGTCTGCGCCGGCCGCCGGCCCACGATTCCAGGCTGCGCGTACAGCGCGAGCGCCAGCGCCGCCAGCAGCACGACCACTCCGGCCCAGCGCAGCAGCGCCGGGCTGAGGCCTATAAATGCGCCAGCCCCCGGCTCCGCGGTGGGCGCAGCCACGGCGGCCGGCAGCACCGTGAGCGGCGCGAGAATCGCCGCGTTGCCGCCACTGGGACTTTCCTGCACATAGTAGGTCGGGAGCGCAATCTGCCACTCCCAGACGCCATCGCTCGGAAAGGTCAGATCGACGACATAGTGACCAGTTGGTCCTTCCTGCCGCGCCTCGGCCCGAATCGACGCGTCGCCGTTGGCCGGTGCGGCCGCCGCACCCGCTTGCTTGATCGCGGTCACGATTGGCTTCAACGGCTTACCCTCTAGATCCTGGTTGGTCGGCGTTTTGCCGTGCTGGCGAACCATAAAGCCAATTTGGAAGCTCTGACCGGCGTGCACCTCGCGCGGCAGCGCGTCAAGTGTCACCACTGCCCAGCCACCAGCCAGTGCCGGAGCGGCCAGGGCCAGCAGCGCCAGGCCGACCACAACGATTGTGAGGATCGATCGACGTACCATGATTCTGTTCTCCTTCATGACAATTCCGCAGTCCGTAGTGCGTAATTCGTAGCGGTACAACCAGTTAGGGACTCAGAAATTTCAAAACATCCCAGGGTGGGGGTTCGGGGGCGGGCGCAGCCCGCCCCCGAACCCCCACCCT
>DATFXE010000128.1:0-6368 GCA_035258585.1 Roseiflexaceae bacterium
ACGGCACGCTGGTCTCGCAAGCCAGCGGCGTGACCACGCGCTACACCCAGGACCTGGCCGCGCCACTCAGCCAGGTGCTCCAGACCAAGGTCGGCAGCGCCGCGATCACCGATTACATCTATGGCCTCAATCGCCTGGCGTCCCTGAACAGTGGCGTGAAGACCTGGTACGCCTCTGACGCGCTGGGCAGCCTGCGCCGCACGGTGGCGGATAGTGGCACGCCGCTCGGTATCGTGAACTACGACCCGTGGGGCACGCCGGAGAGCGGGAGTGTGTCGACGTTTGGGTTTACCGGGGAAATGCAGGATGTGGGCGCGGGGCTGGTGAATTTGTGGGCACGGTGGTATAGTACTGGCAAGTGTAGCTAACGCTTCAAAACCATACCGCTAATAGTCAGTTAGTCTTCATTCCATCGACCATTAAGAGAATCGTATGCATCGTCGTCTCGTCGTCAGCCTCGCGATTGGTCTCTTTGCGGCAATGATCACCTATGGCCACTTCGCCGGCAACCACCTGCTTGGCACAGCCGCGGATCTTCAGTGGCCGCTCCGCGGCGCGCACGGCTGATCTGGACGATCTGCTCGTACCTCGGTCTGTTGGGCTTTACCGTGTTGCACCAGATGGGCTATGCGGTCAAGGCCGGTGACTTTGTGATGTGGCTACTGTACCTGCCAGCATTGGCCTGTTTGTTCTGGCCCAAACCGCGCCTGGTTGGACAGCCAGCGGGCGGCGCCGAAGAACAGCCGTTTGTGCCATGATCGCTTGAGGTACGGGCCCGAAGACGAATCTGACCTTCACCACCAATTGGCGCATTACTGCTTGTGAGCAGCCAGCGCTGGGCATACCATAGGCATGCGCGCCAGGCAGCAAGCACATGATAGCACCCATTGGGGGTCCAGGGGCAACGCCCCGGCGCGGGGGTGCAGGGGGCCGGCGGCGGCCCCTTGCAACGCACGCCAGGCGCGCAGTTCACCGGGAGTGAGGGCGCGTAGCCCCGCGCCATGCGGACCAAGGGCAGCGGCGCGAAGATCTGGTACGCCGCCAGCACGGTGCCGGCCCAGGTGCGGAAATCTTTGGCCGTGAACTCCTGGCCGGCGATCTCGCGCAGGTAGTCGTTGACATCGGCCGAGCCAATCGTCTGCCGCTGGCCGCGCTCGTCGAGATGCTGGAACAGCTCGTAGCCCGGCAGGTCGCGGCAGCGCTACGAACGAGCCGGCGGCGCCATATGTCGACGTCGTGCCTGGGCGCCCCAGGTACCAGCCCAGCGGCGCCTTGCCAATCGTGAACAGCAGCGCCGTCGCCACTGCCCCGATCCAGACATCGCGCCACTGCACTTGGACATCGGTCAAAACCTTGTAGATCAGCGCGAACAGCACGGTTGTGACGCCGAAGGAGATGATGAAATTGATCGCCTTTAAGATCAGGCTCTCGGCGGCCCGGTCGCCGGCCAGGAAATTGCCCAGAGCCGCCAGGATAGCGCTGATCAGCAGCGAGACCAGCAGCAGAAAGCCAACGCCCAGCACCATTGTGAATGAAAGGATCGAAATATCTAGCTACCTTGGCATAGCTCTTGCTTGTGACACAATTAGAGTTCCATTACTACAGTAGAGGAGGAGGCACTATGGAAGGCCCTACATACGACAGCCAATCCGGGGCCACCCAGCGCGAACAGATCAAGGAGCAGGCCGATACGACGCTGGATTCTGCTGCCGAGCGCGCCAAACAGGCCAGCGACAAGGCCGGCGACCTGGCGCAAAACGCGGTCGACAAGGTCAAGCAGACCGCCGACGACCTGCAATCGAAGGATCCGAGCGAGATCGTCGGCGATGCGCGCGCCAAGGCGGCCGAAGTTGGCGACACGGCCGCGCAGAAGGTCGATTCGGCCATGACCGCCACCGGCCAGCAGTTCACGTCGCTGGCGCAGACCGTGCGCGAGAAGGCGCCCGAGGGCAAAGCCGGCGAGGTCGCCACCAAGGCGGCCGACGCGCTCGAGCGCAGCGGCGAGTATCTGCAGACCGCCGATCTCCAGATGGTGCGCAGCGATCTGGAGCGAGTCATCCGCGAGCATCCGATCGAGGCGCTGCTGGTCGGCGTCGGCATCGGCTACCTGGTGGCCCGAGCGACGCGGAGGTGACGAGATGGCGAGCTATTCTGGCCGACCCGAGGCGGGCGGCGCGTGCGAACGCGAGCGCGCCGCCGATACAGGCTTGCGCGAACGCTCGGTCGGCCGGGTCAGCACGCAGACCGATGTCGGCCGCTAGCGAAGCGGCACGTATTGTGCAACCTTGTGCACCACATCATCGACATTGAATGGCTTTGGCAGCACCTCCGTCGCGCCCTGCCTCAGATAGACCGTGGGACTTAATCCCGCGGTCATAATGATGATCGGCAGATCAGCGAACCCATGCCGGCGCAAATAGACTAGCAAGTCACTCCCTAGCATCACCGGCATGGCGATATCGAGCAATACCAGCCCAGGTGAGTGCTCCATGATCTCCAGTAGCGCGCTCGCCCCATCTCGCGCTACGCGCACATTATACCCTTCGTCTTGAAGCACATCCGCCAGCAGCTGCGCGATCGGAGCTTCGTCCTCGACGATCAAAATATCGTTATCTGGTTGCATATCGTTTCCCAGCGCAACCTGCGGTGTCGGCGGCCGCCACCCGGTCTGCGGGTATAAAGCTACATACGACTGCGGGGAGGTTTGGAGGGGCACCCAGAGGGTACCCGGCCCTCCTAGAAGCTTTTTTCTGGCGAACGTTGGCGGCAGAGCCGCCAACGTTCGCCAGAAAAAAGAAGATCTTGGGGAGGCGCCGGGTACCCTCTGGGTGTGGGCACCCGGCCTCCCCAAACCCCACCACCGCGTAACTCGTGTGAATAACATAATGCCAGGGTACGACAATGCCAACCGGCATTCGACCGATTCCGCAAGAAATGTTCCCCCATTTTTCTATAATGTCGCCTTCGGTGCCAGAGGAGTGTCAGCCGCGCATCTTGACGCCGCGCGCTAGCATGCCGATATAGATCACATAGAAATCTGGCCGATCGAGCAGGTAGTCGCACGACCTGGGGTCAAGCAGCCGGTCGAACCAGGCAGACGTATCCGGCTCAAGGTATGGACGGGCGCGCGCGTTAAGGTCGCCAAAGTACCAGGCCAGGTAGGTGCGCTCGTCGTGGCTCAGCGGCGCGTGACGCACGCTTGTATACGGCGCGACAATGCAATTCTCCAGCCGCGCCTCGGCAAACCTGCCGCAAAGATCGCGCCCGATAAAGAACTTGGCGCTGGCTGGCGACCGCGCGGCCAGGGCGCGCAGCTGAGCCCGGCGCACCGCCAGCTCCAGCTCGGCCGGCCAGGGCAGCACAATCTGGTGCAGCGTATCATTCTCAAAAACCGCGACGACACCGCCGGGACGCACCACGCGGCGCAGCTCGCGCAGCGCGCTCAGCGGGTCGGGCAGGCTATACATACTCTGCGCGCACCAGATCAGATCGAAGGCGTCGTCGTCGAATGGCAGCGATGCGATATCGCCGGCCTGAAAGCACACGCGCGCGGCATAGGCCGACTCAGCTGCATTGGCGCGCGCAAGCTCCAGGTAGGAAGCAGAGCGGTCGACCCCGACGGCCCGGCCGCTCGACCCGACACGCTCGGCGAGCAGCACGGTGTAGGCCCCATCACCACACGGTATGTCGAGAACCCGGTCGCCTGGCCGCAGCGGCAGATCGCCGACGATCGCGCGCAGCTCGGCCGCATGTGCGCGATGGTAGGCCGTCAGCATCGGGGCATACTCGGGCAGATCCGTGTCTGCCTCGGCTAAAATGTGTTCGCGCAGACGCGCTGTGTCGCCGATCATGCTTCGTGCAGCTTTCTAGTGGTCAACCACACTGATTTTGCTGGGGAGGCTCGGAGGGGGCACCCAGAGGGTACCCGGGCCCCTCCGAGCCTCCAGTGGTGGGGGTGCAGGGGGCGGCCTCGTGCCCACACCCAGAGGGTACCCGGCGCCGCCCCCTGCACCCCCACCCAGCAGAAACACTGTGGCAAGCCACTAGCTCATTTCTAAGCAAGGTGTGTGGCGTCGGAAGCAACATGTGTGCCTCCGATAGAAATCCAAGAATGACGCCAAAGACGGAAGACGGAAGACGAATGAGCGTCGTCTTCCGTCTTCCGTCTTCTGTGGTGGGCCGCCCAGGATTCGAACCTGGAACCAAGTCGTTATGAGCGACGTGCTCTGCCATTGAGCTAGCGGCCCGTGGCCCCTCTATCCTACCACGGGCAGCGCTTGCACGCAAGAACATATACGATACTGCTGGCAAACTCGCCAGCCGGGGGTGCGTGGGCCGCAGGCCCCCGAGACGTTTGTGTTTTGCGGGTCATGAGTCATCCCGAATTTTACAATCGGATCTTTTGGCATTGTGATGGGGCATATCTCATATCATCGCGGGCGCACTATTCCAATCTGCTGGTCGCATGTGCTCGTTCGGGGCCGCAGCGCGGCCCCGAACGAGCACATGCGACCACTTTATTTTGTGGCTGCGAGGGCGTGGGAATGCGTTGCGGCGCATTCCCACGCCCTCGCAGCCACCGTGTTAAATACGGGATGACTCATGCCAAATGTTTCTTGGAGGGCAAAGCCCTCCAAACCTCCCATCTGAGCAAGCCAGCAGTATCATGTACTCGACTGCGGCGCATATCGATTCTGGTATACTACAGGCCAGAACAGCCCGCCCGTTGCCGCCTGCTGATCAGTCGATAAGACAAAGCATCAGAAAGGCGGTTCTTGCTTTACAGTCGGTTGATGGGGGTTTGAGGGCGAGGCTTCGTCCCCAAACCCTACCAACTGTCAAGTTGCCAAGATCCTTCTAACACAGCTTACGAGGATGAAGATGGCAGGCATTTACGATATCACACTGCGCCTGGTTGCGGTCATGGCGCTGGTGGCGATGAACGGCTTTTTCGTCGCCGCCGAGTTCGCGCTGGTGGGCGCCCGGCGCACGCGGCTGGAGCAGATGGCTGCCGCCGGCAACTCGACCGCCGCGCTCAGCCGGCGCATGCAGGATGATCTGGATCGCTATATCGCTGCGGCGCAGCTCGGCATCACGCTGGCTAGCCTGGCGCTCGGCTGGATCGGCGAGAGCACGATCGCAGAGCTGGTCGACCCGCCGATCGAAGCGCTTGTGATCTGGCTGCTCGGCAACCTGGCGATCGCCGAGCCGCTGGCGCTGACGGTCAGCCACGCGGTTGGGATCGCGGTGTCGTTTTTCATTATTACGACACTC
This sequence comes from Roseiflexaceae bacterium, assembly GCA_035258585.1. Taxonomy (GTDB): domain Bacteria; phylum Chloroflexota; class Chloroflexia; order Chloroflexales; family Roseiflexaceae; genus DATFXE01. The sequence continues at coordinate 5,275 of DATFXE010000128.1, forward strand.
CACATCGTGCTAGGCGAACAGGCCCCCAAGGTCTTCGCTATTCGCGCCCCCGAGCAAACATCGCTGTTCATCGCCCAACCGCTGGCGATCTTCAATCGCCTGTTCAGCCTGGTGATTCGCTTCCTGGACTGGGCCACCGAGACGGTGCTGAAATTGTTCGGTATCAGCGGGAGCGGCGGCCACAGCAAAGTTCACTCGGCCGCCGAGCTGCGCCTGCTGGTCGAAGAAAGTGGCGAGGCTGGCGTGCTGGACGAGGACGAGCAGGAGATGCTGATCAATGTGTTCGCCTTCGCCGATCGGCCGGCGTACCAGGCCATGATCCCGCGCACCGAGGTCGTGACGATCGACCACGACGCCTGCGTGCGTGATTTCCTCGATCGCTTCGCGGCCACCGGCCATACCCGCTTCCCGGTGCTAGGGCCAGGCGGCGTCGACGACGTCCAGGGCATTATCTCGGCCAAGGAGCTGCTGCTGATGCTGCGTGACAGCACGTTCACGCTCGATCAGCCGATCACGCCACTCATCCGAGACGCGTTCTTCACGCCCGAAACCAAGCGCATCGGCGATCTGCTCCAGGAGCTGCGCGACAAGCATATTCGCATGGCGATTCTGATCGACGAGTACGGCGGCATGGCCGGGGCGGTCACGATGGAGGATCTGGTCGAGGAGATCGTCGGCGACCTAAACGACGATCTGGAGCGTGACGAGCAGGAGCTGACCACGATCGATGAGCGCACCAGCGTAGTCGAGGGGCAGATCCGCGTGGAAGATGTGAACGAGGAGCTCGACCTGCATCTGCCGGAGGGCGACTATGAGACGCTGGCCGGCTTCATGCTTGATCGGCTCGGCCGCCTGCCACAGACCGGCGACAGCCTGATCTACGACGGCATTCGCCTGACCGTGCTGGAGATGCAAGGGCCGCGGATCAAGCAGATCGAGATCACGCGAGTATAAATTGAAAATGAAGAATTGAGAATTGAAAAAGATGTACCGAGAACCGCGTGCCCTTGGGCGAACCGAAAACCGATAAAACGGGTGGGATTTTCAATTCTCAATTCGCAATTTCCGCCCCCCCAAACTGCACCCCCAATCGC
>DATFXE010000129.1:0-2428 GCA_035258585.1 Roseiflexaceae bacterium
ACCGGCGCCGGCTCCTCGCCGGTGGCCCGGCTGTAGATGAACTGGAGCACCGAGGCGACCACACCGGCGATCGGGATGCCGAACAGGATGCCCCAGCCGCCCGCCACCGTCGCACCAACCAGGATGGCCGCGAAGACCAGCAGCGGGTGCAGCCCGACGATTCGGCCCATCAGCCGCGGCATGATCATGTTGAACAGCACCTGCTGGACGACCGCCAGGATGATCAGCATCAGCAATAAGCGCTCGGGCTTCTCGATCAGTACGATCAGCAACGGTGGGATGATCCCCAGGATACCGCCGATGATCGGCACCAGCACGATGATCGCGGCGATCACGCTCGCCAGCGCGACATAATCAAGACCCAGCGCAGTCATTACCACTGCTGTCGCGAGGCCGTAGATCAGGCCCTGGAGCACCTGTGCGCGCAGAAAGCCGCCGAACGTACTGTTGACGATCGAGTAGAAGCGCACCGTGTCGCCACGCCAGGAGGCCGGCAGCAGTTCCAGGAAGCGCATGGCCAGGCGCGGGCCATCCAGCGCCATATAGAAGCTCAGGATCAGCACCAGGATAAGATTGATCAGCAGCGCCGCGATCCCGCTGGCGATGCCCAGCGACTGGGTGATCACTGTGCTGCCGACTGTCGCCGCCTGCTGCGCCACCGCCTCCGGCTGTGCGATCTTCTCCAGGTCGCCGCGGAAACCGAGCCGCTGTAGCTCGACCTCGATATTCGTAATCCACTTCGAGATCTCGTCGACCGCGCTCGGCAGTGTCTTGTCGACGCCAACCAGCTGTGGGCCGATCACCGGCACGAGCGAGATCGCCGCGAACACGACCAGCGCTATGATCGCCAGGTAGACCAGCGATACCGCTACGACGCGCGGCAGCTGCCAGGTCGGCGCGATCGCGCCCGTGGTGCTGTTGCGGCGGGTCACGAACGGCACCGGCAGCACCAGCTGAGTCATCAAGTCCACGAATGGCTTCAGCACCAGCGCGAACAGCCAGGCCAGCCCAAACAGCAGCAGTGGTGTTGCGAAGAGTGCCGTCAGGAAGAACAGCCGCTCCAGCAGATACACTGCCACCGCAACAACCAGCATCCACACCAGTATTCGTTGAAGGCGATCGCCCGACATAAACGTTCCATTTCAGATTGCAGATTGTAGATTGTAGATTGGGATCTTAATCTGCAATCTGTAATCTACAATCTGCAATCTCAGTATAGACTGCTCCCTCGCGCCGCAATTCGCTGCGGAACAGCACGACACGCTCCAGCGCCCATGCAAGCGGCGCTGGAGGCGGTAGCGCCCTGATAACGTCGCCGAGCCGCTGCCGCTGTTGGTGGCTGGCCTCGCCCCGCACCCGGCCAAGGGTTAGATGCGGGTGGAACGGCTTCGGCTCGGCTGCGATGCCCAGTTCGCCAAGCGCCGTCTCGATGCTGGCCTGAGCGTGCCCCAGCGCGGCTACCGCGCCGCCCACGCCGATCCACACCACACTCGGCCGGCGATCGTTTGGAAAGGCGCCTGTGCCGCTCAGCCTCAGCTCCATGGCGTGATATGGCGCAACCGCCGTGCGAATCGCCGCACATAGCTCGGGTATCAGCGCCACACTTGTGTCGCCCAGGAATCGTAGCGTCAGGTGCATCGCCTCAGGCGCGACCCATGCCACAGGCAGATTTGCCCTGCGCAGCCGCGCCTGGCTAGCCACTAGCTCTGCCTTGACATCCTCCGGCAGCTCGGCGCCGATGAAAAGCCGATACGTCTCCATATCCATTGTAGATTGCAAATTGCAGTAGGACTTACGTAGTCGGCGTTTTAGCGGGGGCGCGGGGGCCTGTGGCCCCCGAGAACCTTCTTTTGCCACCCACTTGTGGCGGCAAAGCCGCCACAAGTGGGTGGCAAAGAAAGGGGTTCTTTGGAGGGCTTTGCCCTCCAAACCTCCCAACCGCGTAACTCCTATGCAGATTGAGATCTATGCAATCTGCATTTGCAATTACTCGGGCGGTATGTCGTGCCCGGCTGCGAAGAACGCCTGGCTATCGAGCGGCGCGGCGCCGTGTTCGGGCTGAGCGCGAGCGTACGAGCCATCCGGCATCAGCAGCTTGGCGCGGCTATTGTCGTTTAAGTAGATTGCCAGCAGCTGATCGCGAATATGCCGGATCATGGCCGCATCCTCGATCGGGAACAGCGTCTCGACCCGACGGTCCAGGTTGCGCTGCATCAGGTCGGCGCTACCCAGATACACCGCCGGATCGCCGCCGTTCTCGAAGTAGTAGATCCGGCTGTGCTCCAGAAAGCGCCCCACCACACCGCGGACAGAAATGTTCTCGCTCAGCCCCGGCACGCCTGGCCGCAGGCAGCAGATCCCGCGCACGATCAGATCGATCTTCACGCCAACGCGCGATGCCTGGTATAACAGCTCGATCATCGGCGGG
>DATFXE010000130.1:0-15802 GCA_035258585.1 Roseiflexaceae bacterium
GTCGGTCAAGTCCATTGTGGTTCCTCCAGCACTACTGAGTCTGGAGCGCATAATACACGACCTGGGATGGTTTTATTTTTGTGAGTCCCTTACTCAATTCTCAATTTTCAATTCTCAATTTCAGAGGCCTTCGGCTTCCATCCAGGCTGCGACTGCCGCGTCGTCGGCGCTGGGGTTGCCGCCCGAGATATAGCGATAGCGGTCGCCATACCCTTCCATCACCTGGTCGCGGAGCTGCTCGTTGGCGGGGGAGCTGTCGGTTTCGTCGATCCGGACAACGCTGCCGGTCTCGAGGTCGAGGTAGAAACTGAGAGCCGGGTCGGTCTGCGCGAGCGCGGCGCGGATCTGTTCGCGGTTATACGTGGCTGCCACTCTCGGTCTCCTGGGCAGTGCGCCTGCCCAACTGTAGCTGACGATCGCATGGTCCCGCGCCAAGCGTCGAACAGTCGATCGCGCCGTGGCGGGCCGAGGTGTATGGTACACGAATTGGTCTGCTTGCGCAAGTGGTGTAGTAGAACATAAGATGAACGGATCGGTGATAAAACGAGCAACGTCAGGCGCCTCTGAAACCCGCAGCGTAGTAGTGCGTACATAGGGTAGGGATACAGCATGGAGCAGCAGGCCGAGGAGATCGGCTGGGTCGACCAGGCGCTGCGCGGCGATCGCGCGGCGTTCGGTCAATTGATGCACAGGTACGCCGGCGCGGTCTATAATCTGACCTACCGGATGCTTGGGAACGCCGAGGATGCCGAAGACGCCAGCCAGGAGATCTTTTTGCGGGCCTACACGCGCCTGGAGAGCTTCGATCGGCAGCGGCGCTTCTCCACCTGGCTGCTCTCGATCGCTTCGAACTACTGTATCGATCGGCTGCGGCGGCGGCGCTTCTCCTGGCTGACGCTTGAGGACGCGGCCTTCTCGTTGCCGAGCCAGGAGCGTGGCCCCGAGCGTGCTGCGCTCGACCACGAGCAGCAGGCGGCCATCCAGCGCGCGCTGCAGAAGCTGCCCGAACATTATCGCACGGTGACGGTGCTGCGCTACTGGGGCGATCTTTCGTATGAGGAGATCGCCAACGTTACCGGCCTGCCGGAGAGCACGATCAAGACGCGACTGCATCGTGCCCGCCATATGCTGGCCGAGGCGCTTGGCCCAGAGGAACAGACGTTATGGGAAGCCGAGACAACAATATGATCGACGATCGGCGGGATGAAGAGGTGTTGCGCCGCTTGCTGGAGCGCTCCGGCCAGCCGGCCGCCGTGCCGCCGCCGCCCGATCTCGTGACACGTACGCTGCGGCGTCTTCCGCCGGAGCCGCCCGCCGCCGCAGCGCGTGCCGCCGCGCGCCGAGCGCTGCGCCGGTTGGTGCTGTGGGTGGCCCTGGCGAGCGCGCTGGGCTCGATCGGTCTGCTCGGGATCTGGAGTGTGATCGGCGGTGGGCCATCGCTGGCGCTGATGGTTGGCGATGGGGTGAGCGGCCTGAGCCGGGCGCTGCTGACGCTGGAGCTGCTGGCGAAGCCACTGCTGCGCACGGCGGGCATGGGTGGTGGGCTTCTGATTGCGGCCGGGCTGCTGGCGCTGGCCGGCGCTGGCTGGGTATGGCGGCTGCTGCTGCGGCGCACACCGGTGGTGTATGCGGAGCGTGTGGTATGAAGCGCTATGTTGTGCTGCTGCTGCTGGGGTTATGGCTGGGGCCAGGCGCGGCCCTGGCGCGCGCTGAAAGTGATGCGCTGGTGATCGCGGCGGGCCAGCATGTGCCCGGAAATATCGCCACTGTAGCGCAAGATATCCGTATCGACGGCACGGTTGCCGGCGATGTCACCAGCTGGAGCGGAGCGATCACGATCGCCGGCAGCGTCGGCGGCGATGTGGTCAGTTATGGCGGCGATGTGACGGTGCTGGCAACTGGGCGAGTAGGCGGCCATATTCTGGCCTCGGCCGGCGTGCTGCGACAGGAGGCTGGCGCGGTGGTGGCCGGCCAGAAGATCAATGGCGGCGCCGGCGAAGCCCTGGCGAGCCTGATCGATCTGTTGTATCCGGCCGGCGCAGGTAGCCAGAATGATGCCCTCGCCAGCCCGCTCTTAGCCCTCGCGCTGGCGGTATTGCTGACAGCATTCTGTCTCTTGTATACAGCCTTCTGGCCCGGCCGCGTGGCGCTGGCCAGCGATACGCTGCGGCTATTGCCTGCTCGCGCGCTAGGTCTCGGCTTGCTGACGACCTCAGCGCTGGCGCTGGCGATCTTGCCACTAGCCGGCTTGCTGGTGGCCTCGGTTGTCGGCGTGCCGGTGCTGTTGGCGCTGCTGGCGCTGGCGGCGGCGCTGTATGTCTATGGGTTGGTCGTGCTGGCGCGCACGCTCAGCGCACGCGGTGCCATGCCTGCGGCGAGCTGGAAGTTGATAGCGATCACATTGGCCCTGGTGCTGGTGATCGCGCTTGTCGTAGCGCTGGCGCCACCGTGGGGCCTGGCGCTATTCTTCCTGGCGGCCAGCCCCGGCCTCGGCGCGGTGGTGCTCAGTCGTGGCGGGATGGGGGTGCCGGTTGTCGCGCGCTAGGATGCCGCTAGAATATTCGATCCACCAAGGGACACGAAGACACACGAAATAGTGCGCTCTCTGCGTGTCCCTTCGTGCGTCTTCCTAGTACTGCAGACGCACTAACTGGTTCGATCCGCGGATTAGGCGAATTTTGCGGATAGGTGGTCTCGTGAAAAACCCCGTATCCGCCCTATCCGTGCTATCCGCGGATAACAACTACGGTTGTAGTAGCAGGCAACTACCTGCGATCCGTGATATAGTTCTCCAGCTGCTCGATCATGAACTCTTTTTCCGCGATCAGATCCTTGACGACGTCGCGCATCGAGATCACGCCGACCAGCCGGCCGTCATCCAGTACCGGCAGATGCCGCAGATTCTTCTCGGTCATAAGCGCCATACATTCTTCTAACGTCTGCTGCGGGCGAACATACAGCACCCGACGGGTCATGATCGCGCTCACCGGCGTATCCCTGGAGACACGATCTTTCAGGACGATCTCCCTGGCGTAGTCTCGCTCGGAGATTACGCCGACCAACTGATTATGATCGACGACCATCAGTGCGCCCACGCGCTTGTCGGCCATCAGCTGCACCGCCTCGAATACCGATGCATCCGGGCCGATCGACCAGACTGCATGCCCTTTGTTTTGCAAAAGTCGCTGGACGGTTGTCATGGCTAAGCCTCCTTGCTCTACAGCCAGATAACAGGTCCACAGGTTAGAAGGTTGCAGGTTAAAAGGTGAAAAGGTTAAAGTTAGAACCTTCTAACTTTCTAACTTTCTAACTTTCTATACCTCCAGCAGCAGCGCCTCGGGATCTTCAACCAACTCCTTGATCCGCACCAGGAAGCGCACTGCCTCGTTGCCATCCACGATCCGGTGATCGTAAGAGAGCGCCACATACATCATTGGCCGGATCACCACCTGTCCATTCAGCGCGATCGGGCGCTCTTCGATCTTGTGCATGCCCAGGATACCCACCTGGGGTGTGTTAAGTATTGGAGTTGACATAAGGGAACCAAACACACCGCCATTGGTGATTGTGAAGGTGCCGCCTTGCAGCTCGGCCAGAGTCAGCTTGCTCTCACGCGCGCGCTTGGCCAGGTCGGCGATCTCCTGCTCGATCTGGGCGAAGCTTTTGCGATCTGCGTCGCGCAGCACCGGTACCACAAGCCCTTCCTCGGCGCCCACGGCGATGCCGATGTCATAGTAGTGCTTGAGCACAAGCTCGTCGCCCTGGATCTCGGCGTTCAGGCGCGGGAAGGCTTTCAGCGCCCCGACCGTAGCCTTAGTAAAGAAGGACATAAATCCCAGCCCGATGCCATGGCGCTCCTTGAATGAGTCCTTGCGGCGCTTGCGCACCTCCATCACCGCGCTCATGTCGATCTCGTTGAACGTCGTCAGCATCGCCGCAGTGCGTTGCGCCTCGACAAGGCGCGCCGCGATCGTCTGGCGGCGGCGCGACATGCGCACGCGCTCCTCGCGGTGGTCGGTGGCTGGGAGCTGGGGCGCCTGCGCTGGCGACGGGGTGAGGGGGCGAGGGGGCGAAGGGGCGACCGTTGGTTGATAGCTGGCTGGCTCGCCCTGTCCCCCTGTCGCCCCCTCGCTTCGGTGCTGAGTGACGACATCATCCTTGGTCACCCGTCCGCCGGGGCCGCTGCCGGCGACGGCGCGCACATCCACGCCCTGGTCGGCGGCGATCTTCCGGGCAACCGGCGAGATCGGTGCTGCGTACTCGGCGGATTGGGCAGGCGGCGAAGCCGGGGTTGTGGCAGCCGGCGCTTCCTGGCGCGGCGCGGCGGCCGCGGGAGCGCCGTTCTGGGGCGCGCTGGCGGCCACGGGCGCCCCGGCGCCGATGATCCCGATCACCTCGCCCACACCCACGTTTTGCCCTTCGTCTTTGACGATTTGCTCCAGCACGCCAGCCTGCTCGGCAGCGACTTCGACATTGACCTTGTCAGTCTCCAGATCGACCAGCGTCTCGCCGGCTGCGACGGTGTCGCCGACCTGCTTCAGCCACTTGCCGACGGTCGCCTCGACGATCGACTCGCCGAGAGCGGGAACTCGAATTTCAACAGCCATGGTTTTGCTCCATCAGGCGCTGATTCAGCGAATACATATGGCCCTCACCGTGTTGCCGGCGCCATTGCGCCGCTATGCAGCGCCTCGGCAATGATACGTGTCTGCTCGACGGTATGCAGCGACAGCGATCCCTCGGCCGGGCTGGCCGACTCGGGCCGCCCGACGTACGAGATTGAAATGGTCGGGTCGACGATCTCGCGCAGCCTGGGAGCGATATAGTTCCACGCACCCATGTTGCGCGGCTCTTCTTGCAGCCAGACCAGCTCGCGCAGCGCTGGGTAGCCCGCGATCAGCTCGCGCAGCTCGTCGGCGGGAAAGGAATACAGCTCTTCGACGCGCGCGACAGCCACATTCGGCGGCATACCGCCATCTGGCACTGGTCCGCCTGCCGAGATCGCGCCCAGCAGGTCGATGTACACCTTGCCGGTACACAGAATGAGCCGTGTGACCTCCTCGGCGCGCGCGCGGCCACCTGGGTCGTCGATCACGCGCTGGAAGCGGCCTTCGGCCAGGTCGGCCAGCGACGACCCGGCGCGTGGATGCCGCAGCAGGCTCTTGGGCGTCATGATCACCAGCGGGCGCGGGTCGGAATCGAGCAGCAGCGCCTGGCGACGTATCAGGTGGAAGTACTGCGCCGCACTGGTCAGATTCGCCACGCGGATATTGTCGTCGGCGGCGAGCTGGAGGAAGCGCTCCAGTCGCGCGCTGGAATGCTCCGGCCCCTGGCCCTCGTAGCCGTGCGGCAGCAGCAGCACCAAAGCCGGCGTCTGGCCCCACTTGGCGCGCCCGGCGACGATGAATTGATCGATGATCACCTGGGCGCCATTGGCGAAATCGCCGAACTGGGCTTCCCACAGCACCAACACGCCCGGCGCGTGCGCGCTGTAGCCATATTCGAAGCCCAGCGCCGCGTTTTCCGACAGCGGGCTGTTGTAGATACTGAACGGGGCTTTCGCCATGGGCAGCGCCTGGAGCGGGACAAAACGCGCGCCGGTTTTGGCGTCGTGCAGCACGGCGTGGCGGTGGCTGAAGGTGCCGCGCTCGGCATCCTGGCCGCTCAGCCGGATAGGAATGCCCTCGGCCAGCAGCGAGGCGAACGCCAGCGCCTCGGCGTGACCCCAGTCGATGCCACCCGGCTGCTCAATGCCGGTGGTCCGCCGCTCCAGGGTGCGCTCCAGCCGCGCATTCATGCTGAAGCCATCCGGCCGTGTCTGGAGCGCCTGGTTGAACGCGCGCAGCTGCTCGGCCGGCACGGCTGTCTTTGTCCGGCGCGCGATGCCGGGCGGCGCGGGAGATGGCGGCTCGGCCAGGTGCGGGTCGGCCTCGGCCTCGCGGCGCGCCTGCTGAAGCTGTTCGGTCACATGCGCCACCATGGCTTCGGCCAAGGCGGCGCTTACCGTCCCCTCCTGCTCCAGCTGCCGCGCCCACAGCGCACGGACGGTCGGGTGCGCGGCGATCTGCTCGTACATGCGCGGCTGCGTAAAGGCCGGCTCGTCGCCCTCGTTGTGGCCCCAGCGGCGATAGCCGACCAGGTCGATCAGAAAGTCCTTGCCGAACTTCTCGCGGTAGGCGTAGGCCATACGCGCCACCGCGATACAGGCGATCACGTCGTCGGCGTTGACATGAACGATCGGAATTTCGAAGCCTTTGGCAAGGTCGCTGGCGTACAGCGTCGAGCGCGCGTCGCCTGGATTGGTCGTAAAGCCGACCTGGTTGTTGGTGATGATATGTATCGTGCCCCCGGTGCTGTAGCCAGCCAGCTGAGAGAGGTTCAGCGTCTCGGCGACGATGCCCTGGCCGGGGAACGCAGCGTCGCCGTGCAGCAGGATCGCCAGCGATGCGCGCTTGTCCTGGGTCGGCACGCCGGGTCGCTCGCGCTGTTCCTGCGCGGCACGCGCGCGCCCTTCGACCACCGGGTTGACGAACTCCAGGTGGCTGGGGTTGGGTGCTAGCGTGATCGGCATCTGCTCGACGCCGCTCTCCTTATAGGCGCGCCGCGCGCCCAAGTGATACTTGACATCGCCGATCCAGCCGACGCTGCCCTTGCCGGTGGGCGACGCGCCGGCATCGCGGTTGGCGGCGTGGAATTCGGAAAGAATATCGGCGTACGGCTTGCCGAGCACGTGCGCCAGGACGTTCAGCCGCCCGCGGTGGGCCATGCCGAGCACCACCTCGCGCGTGCCGTCGGCGGCGGCGTTGCGGATGATCGAGTCGAGCATCGGCACCAGCATGTCGCAGCCTTCGATCGAAAATCGCTTCTGGCCGACGAAGGTGGTGTGCAGAAAGCGCTCGAACACCTCGACCTCGGTCAGCCGCTCCAGGATTTCCAGCTTGCGCCTCGGGCTAGCGCCGAAGAACTGGCGGCTCTCGATCGCCTCGCGAATCCAGGCGCGCTCCTCGAAGATCTGGATATGATCGGTCTCGTAGCCGATCGATCCAGAGTAGACCTGGCGCAGCTTCTGGACGCCCTCCAGCGCATTGCGCGATTCGGCGGCCAGCGGCCCGCGCACGATGCTGGCCGGCAGCGCGGCCAGGAATGCCTCATCCACGCCGTGGATGTCCAGGTGCAGGCCCAGATCGCCATGCGGCGGGCTGCCAAGCGGGTCGATATGTGCGTCGAGATGGCCCAGTTCACGAATATAGCGGATCAGCCGCGCCGCGCCTACCGTGCGGGTGATGTCGATCGGCGCGCCGTCGACGGCGCGCGCCGGCTCGGGCGGCGCCTGTTGGGCCGGCGGCGCCCACTGCTGGAAGAACGCGCGCGTCTCGGCGTCGACCGACTGTGGGTCGGCGCGGTAACGATCGTACAGCTCGAGCACATAGCCGGCGTTTGGACCGTAGAAGGGAGAATAATCGCTCATAAGCTCTCGTAGCTCCATGGATTTCGTGGTACTGTCGTATTCCATCAGGGGATATGGAACGAAGCTGAAGAGGTGATGGTTGCTGGAAGTATAGAGGACCTGAAAACAGGCGTCAAGCCGATGGCGCGTTTCAAGATTGATCGTCAATTGGCATCAAACGTGGGTTGATCTCACGATCGCCGTCTTCTATAGTGACAGTGCGAATCATTTGCGTAGCCGGGATCAATCTGCCAAATATGCTGGCGGAGAACAATGGTGGCCATGAGGCTCCTAAGTGGTAAGAAACTGATCATCGCGTTTGCACTGCCGATGCTGCTCCTGCTGGCGATCAGCGCGGTGTCACGTGGTAGCGGCGCTCGGCTGCTCAAGACCGCCGGGTGGGTAACGCACAGCCATGAGATTGTGGCAAAATTGGAGACGATGTCGCATTGGGTCGAGCGCGCCGAGACCGCCCAGCGCGACTTTCTGATTATTGGCGAAGACCGCTACCTCGCGCCCTATAATATGGCGCTCCAAGCTGTCGATCAGACCGGCGCCGAGCTTCGGGCGCTTACGAGCGACAGCCCAAGCCAGCAGCAACGCTTATACCGTCTGCTGGCGCTAGTTCACTCCCGGCGCGACGAGATCAATGAGTCGATCGAATTGCGCCGGCAGCACGGAGTCCGAGTTTCGCTGCCCGAGGTATTGACCGGCGCCGGCGTGGCGACGGCTAATGCGATCCATACCGTGATCGGCGAGATGGAGAGCGAAGAGCAGGGGTTGCTCAAGCAACGCATTGCCGAAGCAGATACGAGCGCCCGCTGGGCCGATATGCAGATTGCGATTGGTAATCTGCTGGCGCTTGGGCTGGTAGCGCTATCGGGGAGCGCAATCTACTATGATATCGTCAGGCGCAAGCAGGCCGAGGAGGCACTGCGCGGCGCAGAAGAGCGGTTTCGCACATTGGTCGAGCAGCTGCCGGCGATAACATACATTGCAGCGCTCGATCAGGATAGCAGCACGATCTACACCAGCCCGCAGATTGAGACCATGTTGGGATTCTCGCAGGCCGAGTGGATGGCCGATCACGACCTGTGGCGCAAGCAGATCCACCCCGACGACTACGCCCGCGTGATGGTCGACGTGCAGCTGTCACAATCGAGCGGTGTGCCGGTGCCTTCAGAGTATCGTTTGGTCAGGCGCGATGGTCAAGCCCGCTGGTTTCGCGATCAGGCTGTGGTGGTCCATGATCCCAACGGTCAGCCGCTGTTTATGCAGGGCATTATGTTCGATATCACCGAGCGCAAGCAGTCCGAGGCCGCCTTGCGCGCCAGCGAGTCGCGCAATCGCGCCCTGCTCGATGCAATGCCGGATCTGATGTTGCGCCTGAGCCGGGATGGTGTCTACCTGGATGTGCAGGCCGAACATGCGAGCGATCTGGTGCTGTCGCCCGACGCATTATTGGGCAGGACGATATTTGACGCGCTGCCACCGGCTGTGGCACGCCAGATTATGGATTGTATCGGGCAGGCGTTGCGAACAGGAGTGGTCCAGGTGATCGAGTACCAGCTGGTGCTGGATCAGGTCGTGCGCGATTTCGAGGCGCGGGTTGTGGTCTGCGCCGAGAACGAGGTGATGGCGATTGTTCGCGACATCACCGAGCGCAAGAACATCGAGCGGATGAAAAATGAGTTCGTCGCCACGGTGAGTCACGAGCTGCGGACGCCGCTGACGTCGATTCGCGGCTCGCTGGGCCTGATCGTCGGCGGTGTGGCCGGCGAGATACCCCCGAAGGCGCGGAGCATGGTCGAGATCGCCTACAAGAACAGCGAGCGCTTGATCCGGCTGATTAACGATATTCTCGACATCGAGAAGATCGAGTCCGGCAAAATGATCTTCAATCTACAGCCGGTCGAACTGCTGCCGCTGCTGGAACATGCTATCGATATCAATCGCGCCTATGGGCAGCAGTTCGACGTCAGCTTCGCACTCGAAAGCGCGATCGCGGGCGCGTGGGTCCACGCCGATAGCGATCGCTTGATTCAGGCCGTGACCAATTTGCTCTCGAACGCCGCCAAGTTTTCGCCGCCGGGTGCGCGGGTACTGGTGTCGCTTGCTCGCCGCGAGATGCTGCGTATCGCGATCCACGATCGTGGGCCGGGCATTTCCGAGGCTTTTCGGGAGCGGCTGTTCCAAAAATTCGCACAGGCCGATGCCTCGGATGCACGCCAGAAAGGAGGGACTGGCCTGGGCCTGAGCATCACCAAGGCGATAGTCGAGAAGCTGGGTGGTAAGATTGGTGTCACGACCGAGCCAGGTGTAGGAAGCACGTTCTTCATAGATCTGCCTGAGTGGAACGCCCAGGATCTTGCCAGCTTCGGCCCACCCACCGCGCGCCGTGGTCTGCTAGCAGGATCATGAGGCAGCAGATTGGCTCGCGGCGATGCTGCATCGAAACGGCCTTGCTGCCGATATCGAAATAGGACGCACCCGCCGAGAAGGATTGGCCGAGACAGCCGATCGATCCTTATCGCCTCACTGCTGTCCTGAAACGGCTCAGGCGCCCTACTACGGAGGAGATCGATGACATCGCCGCTCAAACGGATTCTGATGGTCGAGGATGAGCCTGATATTCAGGCCGTCGCGCAGCTGGCTTTGGAGGCGCTGGGCGGTTTCCAGGTTCGTATCTGCGGCTCGGGCCGTGAGGGTGTCCAGGCCGCTCCCGCATTCGCTCCCGATCTGATCCTGCTGGATGTGATGATGCCGGGGATGGATGGCCCGAGCACATTGCGAGCGCTGCGCGAGCAGCCACGCGTGGCCGCCACGCCGGTGATTTTTATGACGGCGAAAGTCCAGCCGCAGGAAGTCGCCGAGTATCGCGCCCTAGGCGTTCTGGACGTGATCGCCAAGCCGTTCGATCCCATGACGCTGGCCGAGACTATCCGGGCGATCTGGGCGCGACACCGGCCCGCCGGCGCTGTCCTGGCGGCCATGTCCGAGAACTTTGCAGCGACCTTGGGCGATAAGCTGAGTGCGATCGATGCCGTATGGGAGCAGCTGCGGCGTTCCTGGGAGGCAGAAGCGCTCGCCCGCCTGCACCGCCAGGTCCACAGCCTGCATGGCGCGGGTGCGACGCTTGGGCTCGGCGCGCTCGGCGATGCGGCCGGCGCGCTGGAGCGGGCGCTTGCGGCGCTCGATCGCGCTGTGCTCCCAGATCGGCAGCAGCGCGAGCAGATTGATCGCCTGATCGACGCGCTGAAGCTGACGGCACGCACGACCAGGGCGCCGCGGCCGACTGCCGCGCCGGTGATGCCAGCGGTCGCATCCATCGCGGTTCGGCAGCGGCTGATCTGGCTGGTGCAGGTCGATCCTGCGCTGGCCCGTGATCTGACCGCGCAGCTTGGCCACTTTGGCTACCACGTGCAGGCATACGATTCGCTACTTGAGTTGGGCGCGCAGGCCGGCAAAGGCGTGCCCGGCGCAATCATCACCAGCGCCGATGTTCTTGACTCTGATCGTGGGAGCTATGAGCAGATCGCAGGCTTCGGCGTCCCCAGCGACCAGGCGCCGCCGCTGATTGTCATCTCTAGCCAGGGTGATATTTCGTCGCGCCTGCGCGCAGTGCGGGCTGGGGCAGCTGCCTACTTTGTGCGGCCGGTGACGACGGTCGCGCTGATCGACAAGCTCGACGCACTGACCGCTCAGTCGGTCGAGGAGCCGTACCGTATTCTGATCGTCGAGGACGAGCCAATCGCGGCAAATTATTTCGCTGAGACGCTGCGGCAGGCCGGCATGCATGCCGTTGTGGTCAATGATCCGAACGAGGTCATGCAGCCACTGGCTGAGTTTCGCCCGGACATGATCCTGATGGATATGTATATGCCTGGCTGCGGTGGGTTGGATCTCGCGGCGGTGATTCGCCAGCAGGAAGAATATGTCGGCATTCCGATCGTTTTTCTTTCTGCCGAGGCCAGCCTGGATAAACAGCTTGAAGCCATGCGCTTGGGCGGCGACGATTACATGACCAAGCCGATAACGCCCGACCACCTCATTTCCGCAGTCTCCAGCCGTGTGTTGCGATCGCGCACGCTGCGCTCCTTTATGCTGCGCGATAGCCTGACCGGCCTGTTCAATCACACCACGACCAAGGGGCATCTGGAGCTGGAGCTGGCGCGCGCCCGGCGCCACCAGACGCCGCTGGCGTTCGCGATTATCGATATCGATCGATTCAAATCGGTGAACGACCGGTATGGGCATGCTACCGGCGATCGTGTGCTGAAAAGTCTGTCGCGGTTGCTGCGCGAGCGGCTGCGGCAAACCAATATCATCGGCCGGTATGGCGGTGAGGAGTTCGCTGTCGTACTGGTGGACACAGATGGGCCAACGGCGATTGTGGTGCTGGACGAGATTCGAGCTGGCCTGGCGCAGATCCGCCAGCAGGCTGACGGGGAAGAGTTCACCGTCACGTTTAGCTGCGGAGTCGCATGTTTCGCCGATTACCCGGATGCGCCAAAGCTTGCCGATGCCGCTGATAAAGCGTTGTACGCAGCTAAGCGCGGCGGCCGCAACCGGGTAGTGCTGGCCGGCCCTGAGCCGCTGGTAGCGAGTTGAGAAGGCGAGACTAGTACAGGATTTCGGAAGTTCGTACCGGGTTGCGTTGACCAGCGCTGGTTCTGCCTTCTCCGCGGTTCGGCGCCAGTGAACCGCGGAGAAGGCAGAACCGATGATTGACAACTCGGATCGTTTTTCTGCAAGGCTGCACTAATGTGCTCTTAGCGCAGGTGGTAGGTATTGGATGCCAGATAAACCGCATCCTGAAGCCCAACACCCAATGCCCAACACCCAAAACCTTATCACTCGGCCGCAATCTTCAGCCCTTCTTTGGCCAGTATCCTCCGCGCCTCTTTCCCACTGATGAAGGTGTAGAGCTCCTGGACGGCGCGCGCCGCGCCGCGTTCGCGCGAGCGCAGGATGTGCCAATCCTGCTGGAGATTCACCCCCGCTAAGTCGACCAGGCCAAGATCGCGCCCGCGCGGAAGGCGTGTCTGCGGCACGAATGCGAGCCCCAGCCCATCGCGCACCGCCTGGATCATCACGGTCACACTATCGGTCTCGATCGCGACGGTGATATCTGCCGCGCCGACGCCGCGCCGGCGCAGGCCATCTTCGATTGCACGGCGCAGCGGGGTGGCCGCGCGCGGCAGAATCAGCGGCTGACCGCGCAGTGTGCCGGGTGGAATCTGCTCCTGTTGGAGCAGCGTATGCCCCCGCGGCGCTATCAGCAGCAGCCGCTCGGCGCCCAGCACCTGCGACTCCCACCCACGCCGACGCTGCAGCTCCTCGATCAGCAGGATGTGAACTTGCTGCATCGTCAGCCATTCAAGCAGCGTCTCTAGCGGCGCGACGGTGACCGTCACGGCGATCGCTGGGAAGCGGGCGTGGAAGGTGTTCAGCAGCGGCGGCAGCAGCCGCTCTCCGCTCGAGGGGGCACAGCCGATGATCACGCGCCCGCTGATCTGCCCGCGCAGCGCCCGAATGCTCTCCTCGGCGCGTGTGGAGAGCGCCAGCATCTCGCGCGCTGAATCGACCAGATCCTCGCCGGCATGCGTCAGCAGCATCTGCTGGCCCACGCGCCGGAACAGCCGCACGTGATCGAGTTGGTCCTCCAGCGCGCGGATGTGCTGGCTAACCGCTGGCTGCGACATGTGCAGACGTTCAGCCGCGGCGCTGTAATTGCCGGCTTCCACCACGGCCAGGAAGGTTTGAAGGTGAAGTGTATTCAGCATAGCCGAGTGACGGGTGACAGGTAACGGGTGACGGGTGACGAATGTCGTCACCCGTCACTCGTCATTGTTGGGGTGCGACGGCGCCGGTGAAGTAGAAGCCGAGCGCGACAATTAGATAGACGGCCAGCAGCTGTGCGCCTTCGAGCCAGTTGCTTTCGCCGTCGACGGAAACCAGCGCGGCGATCAGCACCGACAGGGCCAGCGCGGCGACCTCGAGCAAACTAAAGAACAAGGTTAGCTCTGGCCCAAACAGCAGGCTGATGAACACGAGCAACGGCGCAACGAACAGCGCCACCTGCATGCTCGAACCGAGCGAGATCGCCAGCGAGAGGTCCATCTTGTTCTTGTAGGCCACCTGTACCCCGACGATGTGCTCGGCTACGTTGCCGACGATTGGGATGATAATCACTCCTAAAAAGAGCTCGCTGACGCCCAGGCTTTCGACAACCGGCTCGACCGCGCCGACTAGGAACTCGCTCAGGAACACGATCGCAACTGTGCTGGCCGCCAACACTCCTAGCGAGAGAGGAACACTCCACTTGGCCTGATGTGCTTGATCTTCGGCGCTGTGATCCTCGACGCCTGAGTGTTCCGCATGTTCAGGAGTTTGAAATGTAAAGATCAGGCTGAGAATATAGAGCACAATCAGCAGGCCAGCCACCCAAAGGCTGAGGCTGTTGAGCGCAGGGTCATTCACATTGGTATTGAACACATCGATTTGCCCAAGCTCGATCTCGTGAACCAGCTCGAATAGGGTTGGGATCATCAGGCCGATTACCGCCAACATCATCATCGTGGCGGACATACCGGTCAGGCCGCGGTCAAATCGCTGCAGGCCGTTTTTCAGGCCGCCAAGTAGCAGGCTCGCGCCCAGAATAAGCAGTAAGTTTCCCAGGATCGAACCGGTGATCGACGCCTTGACCAGATCGAGCTTGCCGGCGCTGAGCGCCACAATTGTGATAATCAACTCGGCGGCATTGCCAAGGGTTGCGTTCAGCAAGCCACCAACTTTTGGCCCGGTATGGATCGCCAGTTCCTCAGTGGCTTCGCCAAGCAGCCCGGCCAGTGGAACCAGTGCGATACACGAGAAGCTAAAGATGATCAGTGGATTCCAGTGGAGCAGCTCTGCTGCGATGGCCAACGGAACAAAGATCAGCAAATAGCGTAGGTATTTCAAACCCGCTCCTTCCTCCCATTGAATTGCGTCATAGAGATGACCGAGATCGCAAGTTTGGGCATGCACATGCGATGGGCGGTCGCTATCATACCATAGTTTTGTGGCTCGCTTGTGGCAGCCATGGCATAGGTATGCCTTGCGAAGCAATCCCATGTCACTGCTGCGGCGATACGTATTTCACTGTGTTTGCACTTTTTACAGAGTGGATATTTGGGGCGGTCGAGGAGCGGCTTGCGGCCCGCACCCCCAAAGCCCCCAGATGTTAAAGCCGCTATGAGCCTGGATCGTTGTCCGATTGTGAAAACAAGTACGCTCTTGCGCGTCGAGCGATTCGGGAGTACCATACTTGTGAGCATGCGGATCTTGCTGGATGTATAGCGTTATAACGCGACCTCCGGCGGGCCATACAACACGGCGGCGTTGCCGGATGACGGCGGCGCCGTGTTTGTTTTTTAGGGGATAGCTGGCGAGCCGTCTGGAGGTCACGTCGCTGTAGTAGCGCGGCATGCATAGCGGCGCAGGGGCCGCGAACGCCCCGCAAAATCGAGGGAGAAACCACAATGTTGTCCGACAATGAAATCAGAGAGGTACTGCAGCGCGCTCAGACCATCGCCGTGGTTGGGCTAAGCGATCGGATGGATCGCGATTCGAATGGTGTTGCGCGCTTCCTGCAGCGCAATGGCTATCGGATCATCCCCGTCAACCCGAACCTGCGCGGCCCGGTGTTAGGCGAACGACCCTACGCGAGTCTGCGCGATATTCGCGAGCACGTCGATATCGTCGACATCTTCCGGCGTCCGGAGTATGTGCCCCAGGTCGTCGAAGACGCGATTGCGATCGGCGCCGACGTGGTGTGGACGCAGCTTGGGATCATCAATCGGGCCGCGGCCGAGCGTGCCAAGCAGGCTGGCCTTGGCGTCGTGATGGATCGCTGCATGGCGATCGAGCATCGTCGCCTGATGCGCATGGTCGAGAGCGTCCTGTGTTGAATTGAGAATTGAGAATTGAAAAGCTCGAAGCACGTCTCGAACGACTTTTCAATTCTCAATTCGCCCAGGGGCACCCAATTTTCAATTTTACAGTCGCACACGCAATGTCTTGACTTCGAACGGCCGCACCTCGAAGCGCGCCTCGTTCCCGCGCACTTCGACCGCGCCGACTTCACGCTCCAGTAGATCGACCTCGACCGCGCTGGCGATCGGCTGGTCGAAGACCAATGACGCCGGACCGCGCTGGTTATGCGCCTCGTATAGCCGCACAATCAGCCCATCGCCGTCGTGCGCGGCCTTGACTGTCTCGACCACGATGTTGGGCGTGGGTGTCGAGAGGAATGACGATGGACGATGGACGATGGACGATGATTGCTGATCCGTCGTCAATCGTCTATCGTCT
>DATFXE010000131.1:0-2951 GCA_035258585.1 Roseiflexaceae bacterium
GCCAGCACGCCCGACACACTGATCTGGGGCTACGCCGGCGATGGCGGCAGCAACCACTGGCTGCGCGCCACCCTGCGCGTACCGGAGGGATGGCACGGCCAGCCGGTGCTGCTGGCCATGGATTGGGATGGCCGCCGCGGCAGCAGCGTCGAGGCGATCGCCTACCTGGACGGGCAGGTGCTGGCTGGGTTGGACGAGTTCCACCGCACGCTGATGCTGCCGCCCACGGCGCACGAGGGCGCACACACAGTGCTGATTCGCTGCCTCATTCCGATCCCCCAGCGCTTCGGCGGCCTGAGCTTGCAGCTGCGCGACGAGACGATCTTCCATCTCGGACACACCATGCGCGCGCAGCTTGAGGCGATCGGCACCTTCCAGGACAGCGACCTGGCGCATCACCAGCTGATCGAGAGCCTGAACGCCGCCTACAATATGCTCGACCTCCGGGAGGGCTGGCAGAGCGAGCGGTTCGCCGATTCGGCGCTGCGCGCGTTAGAACGTTTGAAAGTTAACAAGTTTGAAGGTTCCAGCGATCTCAGCGCAGACGATGGAAACCTTCAAACCTTCAAACGTTCTAACCTTCCAACCATCGTCGCCACGGGCCACGCCCACCTCGACGTCGGCTGGCTCTGGCCGGTCTGGCGCACGCGCCAGAAGGTGGCGCATACGGTCGCGACCGCGCTGCACCTGATGGAGCGCTACCCCGAATATCGCTTCAGTATGTCGCAGCCCCAGGTGTACCACTTCCTGAAGCACGACGCACCCGAGCTGTATGAGCGCATGAAGGCGCGCATCGCCGAGGGCCGCTTCGAGCCGGTGGGCATGATGTGGCTGGAGACCGACTGCAACATCCCCAGCGGCGAGTCGCTCGTGCGCCAGCTGGCGCATGGGGCGCGCTTCTACGCCCAAGAGTTCCCCGATCTGTATGGTCCATCGGCCGATTTCACCCACGTCGTCTGGCTACCCGATGTGTTCGGCTACAGCGCGGCGCTGCCCCAGCTGATGCGCGGCTGCGGGATCTCAAGCTTTATGACTACCAAGATCAGCTGGAGCCAATTCAACCGCATGCCCAACGACACGTTTCGCTGGCGCGGGATCGACGGCTCGGAGGTGCTGACGCATTTCGTGACCGCGTCCGACAAGCCGCTCAAGCACTGGGCCGAGGCGCAGTTCTACACCTACAACGGCACGATGACCGGCGAGGAAGCCTTTGGCACCTGGAAGCACTACCGCCAGAAGGCGCTCAGCGACGAGGTGCTGTATATCTACGGCTACGGCGATGGCGGCGGCGGCCCGACCGAGGAGATGCTCGAAGCGGCGCGCGCGCTCGACCAGGTGTCCGGCTACCCGCATGTCAAGCCCGGCCGGATCGATGCGTTCTTCAAGAAACTCTATGCGCGCGTCTGGGATGACCCGCGCCTGCCGACTTGGGCCGGCGAGCTGTACCTGGAATATCATCGCGGCACCTACACCAGCCAGGGGCGCACCAAGCAGGCCAACCGCGCGGCTGAGCTGCTGCTGCGCGAGGCCGAATGGCTGAACGCCTGGGCTGTGGCGCGCGGCGCCGAGAATCGCCAGGCGCAGCTCGACGCCGCCTGGCAGATCGTGCTGCTCCAGCAATTCCACGACATCCTGCCCGGCAGCAGCATCCCGCAGGTGTATGTCGACAGCAACGCCGATTTTGCAGAGGTTGATCGGATCGGTCGCGCGGTGCGCGAGGCCGCCGCCAACGATATTTTGACCAAGGACCAAGGACGAACGACCAATATACCAACCGGCGAGCGATCTTTGGTCGTTGGTCCTTCGTCTTTCGTCGTATGGAACAGTCTGCCGTGGGAACGACGCGAGGTCGCACAGATCGAACTGGCTAATGGCGAAGACTCGATCGCGTTTGTCGGCCCGGATGGCGGCGAGCTTATTTCCCAAATCGTCGAGCCGACGCCCGGCAAGCGCGCCGCACTGATCGAAACGACAGCGCCGTCATATGGTTACACTGCATTGTCGATCACCAACCACCGACCACCGACCACAGAGCGCATTTCTCACTCGTCAGTCGTCGGTCATCGGTCGTCACTCCAAAACGACGAGCTGCGCCTGGAGCTGGACGAGCATGGCGAGATCGCTTCGCTCTACGACCTGCGCTACGGCCGCGAGGCGATCGCCCATGGGGCGACAGCCAACCAGCTGGTGATCTACGAGGATCGCCCGCTGAACTGGAACGCCTGGGATGTCGACATTTTCTACGAAGAGAAGCCCTACCCGGTTCACGAGATCGTCGACTGGCGCGTGGTCGAGGAAGGGCCGCTGCGCGCGGCGATCGCGATCACACGGCGGGTGGGACAGAGCACTATTAGGCAGCGCATTCAGGTCTGGCGCGACTCGCGCCGGATCGATTTCGTGACCGAGGTCGACTGGCAGGAGCGACAGACGCTGCTGCGGGCGCTGTTCCCGCTCAACATCAACGCGACCCGCGCCACCTGCGAGATTCAGTTCGGGGCGGTGGAGCGGCCGACCCACCGCAACACCAGCTGGGATTGGGCGCGCTTCGAGGTCTGCGCGCACCGCTGGGTCGATCTCAGCGAGGGCGGCTATGGCGTAGCGCTGCTGAACGATGGCAAGTACGGCCACAGCCTGAGCCACAATACGCTCGGTCTCTCGCTGCTCAAGGGTGCGATCGCGCCCGACCCCGACGCCGACCGCGGGGTTCACCATTTCACCTACAGCCTGCTGCCGCATGTAGGCGATTGGCGCGAGGGCCAGGTGACGCGACGAGCGTATGAGCTGAATGCGCCACTCCGAAGCCAGACGATAGACGATAGACGATTGACGACGGATCAGCAATCATCGTCCATCGTCCATCGTCCATCGTCATTCCTCTCGACACCCACGCCCAACATCGTGGTCGAGACAGTCAAGGCCGCGCACGACGGCGATGGGCTGATTGTGCGGCT